>JAEWAA010000348.1 GCA_023391955.1 Bacillota bacterium
TCATTAATCAGCATAGAGAACCCAAAATCCGCTCCCGGAGCCGCTGTTATTCCGGCCGGCAGCAGCGCGTTCCACGGAATCGCCATTTCGTAGGTTGTTGTGCCGCTGTCGTCATCCCGGTTAACGGCAAATTGCGCATTACCAAGGCCTGCCACTCCTGCCGCGGCAGTCCAGCGCCACTGGATGACGCTGGCGGTATTCCGGTTCAGCGCCACGCCGATTTCATTATACCCAAGCACGGGCAATTCCGACTTTCTGCCGGGGTCCAGGGCGAACTGGATGCTATCACCCTTCCACATATCGCTGCCTGTGCCATTTTGCACATGGACATTGTCCTTGACCGCAACAGCCAGGTAGAGCCGCTCCTCATCCCACTGCATATATCCTGTGCCGCTTAGGTCGGAGGCTCCGCCCCACCCGCTCATCTGCGCCTGTGCAGCCTGATCGATGGAGAAGGGCATCGCTTTGGACCATTCGCCTTGGGTCAAAGTCCCGTCAATGACCGGTGGCTGAGCGGCCTCCGAGGCGGCGAGAAAGCTGATCCGGCGGTCCACAACAGCAACAGCGCCATTGCTCAGGGTGGTTTTGATCTTCAGAGCATACAGCTTCCCCTCCGGAGCTCCCGGAAACGCAAATGATACCGTTGCCGAATCATTGGCCGCGAGGGTAAACGGCTGTTCTGCGCTGCCCTGCTCCCAGGGAGAGGAATCCAGTATCTGCAGCACGCCGGACAGTGCTGTGTCTAAATAATTGCTGACGGCAATATTCACATTCCATTGCTTTCCTGCCGCTGTTTCCGTCAGCTGCGGAAACACCTGAATTTGGTAAGGGTCCTTCACCTCGATGGTCTGGGCGAAATTCCCCTCCACATATACAGGCTCCTCCGACACCGGCAGGGTCATCGTTCCATCAGCGGCTGCAGTCAAGCTGCTGCCATTGCCGAACATATCGAAGAAAATGGCGCTGGCGGTCCCAAGATGCAGCAGAAGGCTTTTCGAACCCATTTTGCTCCACAGCACCAGCACATCCTTGCCGTCCGAGCTGCGGTGGAAGCGGTACGCCTGCACCTGGTCCCCCGCGGGATAGGCATCCACATAATCCGCCCCCGCAAGCTTGCCGGTCAGGGCGCGGTAAGCCGCATAATTGGCTTTGGCGGACCAGGGTACAGCCTCATGATCCCCTCTGACCAGGCCAAAATGGCCTTCAAGACTTGTCTCCGGCTTGTAGTCATTCTTGAAATCATACCAGAAGACCTTCTCCGCAAGCCCGCTGCTTAATGCCAGCGTATACGCCCTGGCGGCATAGGCCCCCGACGCCCGCTCGCTTACGCCGCGGGAGATAACCTCACTGGTAGGCCAGCCTATTTCGGTCACCCAGATGGGCTTGGCCGGGCCATACGGCTGGAACAGTGCGTTAATCGAATGCAGACCGGCGATGAATCCTCCGTCATCCGGGTTAACGGGATAGGTATAGGGATGAATGGAGACGGCATCCATATAACTGTAGCCGCCGGCCGCCAATACTCTTCCGATCCATTCGGCATCCGCGCCGGAGGTTGTACAGCCAATGACCACGGCATCCGGATTGGCCGCCTTGATGGCGGTGTATGCCGCTTGAAGCACCTTTGCATATGCCTCCGGGGGAAGCCGGTCAGGGTTCCCGCCCCCAATATTCCATTCGTTCCAGATTTCAAAATGATCCACCTTGCCCTTAAAATGCTCAGCCAGCTCCCCGGCGTAATGAGCGTAGGCGGCAATTCCCTCATCGGTATAAGGCGCATTGCCCCCGTCATAAAACGGGTTGCCGTAATCGACAATCAACAAGGGGCTGAGGCCCTTGGACAAGGCCGTATCCACAAACATATCCCAGGAAGCCGGGATGCTGATTTGCCCCTGGACGGTTTCCGCATTTGCCCAGCGGGCATCCTCCCTCACCCACTTGATGCCCGTCTGTGCGATCAGCGAGAGATAGGTATCCACCAGGCTTGCATCCGTTTTGCCCATCAAATGAATGGCGGTGCCGAATATATTATCCTGTACGCCTCCCGCCGAAGTGGCCACACGGCTGAAGGGGAATTGGCCCTCCTCGTTGATATTCCCGTTGTCCCCGGTGACCTGAACCTCCAGAGTATATAGGCCATACGCCGCTGCTATGGATGAAACATCCACCCCCTGGCTGAACAACGCTCCCGCTGCCACATTGGCGTCAAAGCTCCCGGTTGTGAGCAGGACGCCGCCGTCATTCTTTACCCCGTAGACCACATGAACAACCTTGTCCCAAGCCGTGGAGTTTTTCATGGTCAGGTTCAATACAGCCGGTTCATTGCCGGAAAAAATATTGCCCGTCGGACCGCTAACCTCCATAATCAGATCCTTCAGCTTAAAGGTAATATCGTCAAACCAGGCTGTGCCCGTAACATTCCCGTCCAGCCGGACATAGATTCTGATGTACGCGGTGCCGGGCACAAGATGGGCCACCTCCGCCATATATGCCGTCCAATCCTGGCTGCCTCCCGTTTTCAGCAGCTTCATGTTGTTGCTGTACCAGCCCAGGGAATTTTTATTGGCGTCGGCCATTAAAATGTTGATGCTTGCCGCCTCCGGCATGGATACATTGGCGGTTTTGATCCAGCCGGACAGCTCATAAACCTCGTCAGCATGGACGGGGATCAAGCCGCTGCCCAGATATTGTCCCTTTGCCGAACCCGTCATGCCGGCGCTCTGGTTTCCGCTGTGCTTCACCGCCGTATCAAGGGCCGATCCCGCTTTGGTGCCCCAGAGCCCGGACTCAAAGCCGCCGTTTGCCAGCAGATTGTCGGATAGCTTCACGGCAATGTCGTCAAACCAGACTGTCCCTGTGACATTCGCGTCCAACCGGACGTAGATTCTGATGTAAGCGGTTCCATTTGCGAGTGAACTAAATTCCGCCTTATGCTTCGTCCATTCCTGGCTGCCTCCGGTTTTAACCAGCTTCATGGTATTGTTGTACCAGCCCAAAGCGTTGTTATTGCCATCCACCATCAAAATGTTTACACTTGCGGCATCCGGGGCAGATATGTCGGCTGTTCTGATCCAGGCGGACAGCTCATACACTTCATCAGCATGAACAGGGATCAAGCCGCTTCCCAGATATTGTCCCGTTGCTGTTCCCGTCATGCTGGCGCTCTGATTTCCGCTGTGCTTCACCATTGAATCAAGGGCCGATCCTGCCTTTGTTCCCCATAGCCCGGACTCAAAGCCGCCGTTCGCCAGCAGATTGGTCTCTTCCTGTGCGCTCGCAGGCAAACTGCCGGGAAAAAGGAGACTGATAAGAAATACGATTGCCATAAAAGCCGCTGTGCCACTTCGCTTGCTCATGGACATCATGAATACCCCTTTCATCATTTTTTGGCAGCCCCGATAGGCTGCTGCCCTAACGTACCACGCGGCAGCTGGATGTGAAATCACTACCTTTTGCTCCCGTATATATTTTTGGTGCATGTTTATCTTTATTTTTTGTGATGGTTATTATCTTTTGGCGAGATTTGTGAACAGCTTCTTGACCTCGCCCCCACACCCCAGAGCCTTCATATTACCCGTATGGCAGGAACCCATCTTTTGGTATAATGAGAGAAATATATTGGAGCACGGCTGAGGGAGCATGAATATGGAAGAAATTCAAGGTGATCTGATTACAAC
>JAEWAA010000355.1 GCA_023391955.1 Bacillota bacterium
AACCAATACTCGAGCAAAACCAATCTTAAGCCCAAACTTGTG
Source organism: Bacillota bacterium (assembly GCA_023391955.1). Taxonomy (GTDB): domain Bacteria; phylum Bacillota; class Bacilli; order Paenibacillales; family NBRC-103111; genus Paenibacillus_AR. The sequence goes on from JAEWAA010000355.1 coordinate 43, forward strand.
AAAATTATCACTTTCTCGGAGGTGAAATCAAGGTAATATAGACATAGGTTAAAAATACCTAGGTAAAGATAACATATACTTGGAGGAATGGATAATGGAGTTCAAACATGCATTTACACCGGGTACAATTGGACAGCTGACGTTGAAAAACCGTTTTGTGCTTGCCCCCATGGGCTCCGGTATGGCGGACAATGAGATGATTACAGAAGAATTCATCCGGTATCATGTGGCCCGGGCCAAGGGCGGCGTCGGCATGAATACCATTGAATATACGGCCGTGCATCCCACCACACGGAATCCGTCGATCCCTTCCATCTATGAGGATCGTTTTATTCCGGGAATGAAGCGGCTTACCGATGCCGTTCACGCAGCAGGAGGCAAAATCAGCACCCAGCTGTGGCATGCAGGACGGCAGACCTCCAGCCAAATAACCGGACTGCCATTGATCGCACCCTCTGCCATTCCCAATGTGGCTTACCGTGAAATGCCCGTAGAAATGGACCGCGCGGTCATTCAGGAAATTGTAGAAGCCTTCGGAGCCGCTGCGCTTCGGGCCAAGCAGGCCGGCTTCGATATGGTGGAGCTGCATGGCGCCAGCGGGTACCTGTTGAATCAGTTCATGAGTCCTTACAGCAATAAACGGGAGGATGAATACGGCGGCGACCTGGTGAAGAGGACACGCTTCTGCACCGAGGTCATCCAGAGCATCAAACGACACGCAGGTGCGGATTTCCCCGTTTCCTACCGGCTGCCCATCGAGGAGTTTGTGCCTGGGGGGCTGGTTCCCGAAGATATCATGGAAATTGCTCCGATCCTGGAGGCGGCTGGAGCCGATGTTCTGCACGTGACCAGCGGTCTGTTTGAAACCGTACACAAAACCATTGCGCCCTTGGAGGTTGCTCCGGGATTTAATGCGGGATATACGGCCCGGCTTAAAAAGCTGCTTCACATTCCCGTCATGGTGGTCGGACGGATTAACGATCCCGCTGTAGCGGAGCGGATCATCGCGGAAGGCCAGGCGGATTTTGTGGCCCTGGGACGTACCCTCATCGCAGATCCTGAGTTCTGCATCAAGGCGGAAGAGGGACGTGTGGACGAAATCATCAAGTGCATCGGCTGCAACCAATCCTGTGTCGGCGGACAGCGTCCCGACCGGGAGCTGGCGGGGCATAACGGTCCGGTATGCCTGCGCAATCCGGTTACGGGACGGGAGGACCGTTTCGATGACAAACCGGCGGAAACTCCCAAGAAGGTACTGGTAGCGGGGGGCGGCGCAGCAGGAATGACCGCAGCCATCCATCTGCAAAACCGGGGGCATCAGGTTGTGCTGTGTGAAAGCTCCGGCGCTTTGGGCGGCCAACTGTTCCTGGCAGGGCAATCCCCCTCCAAGGGAGAAATGGCGGAATCCGCCCTCCAGATGGGCCGGACTGTGGTGCGGAGCGGGGTGGAGGTGCGTCTCCATACGCCTGTTACCCAAAGCCTCATCGAAGCTCTCCGTCCGGATGAAATCATCATTGCGACCGGTTCGGAGCCCTTCGTGCCCAATATTCCCGGAGTGGAAAACGGGCATGTGGTGACCGCCCACGCTGTCCTGCGCAAGGAGGCAGCTGCCGGCTGCCGCATAGCCATCATTGGGGGAGGCCTTGTAGGCATTGAGGTGGCGGAGCTGCTGGTTTCCCAGGGCAAAGAGGTTATTATCGTGGAGATGCAGGATGAGGTGGCGAAGGAACTGGTGCATACCCGCAAGATTTTTGCGCTTGATTTTATTGCCCGGCATGAAATTCCTGTCTACGTGAACACCCGCTGTGTGTCCGTTGGAGAAGGGGGGATCACACTGGAGAAGGAAGGCGCGGAGTTTACACTTGAGCATATTGACACCGTTGTACTGGCTACCGGGTCCAAGTCCCGGAATGAGCTGGCGGCGGTTGTGCAGGCTTCCGGCATTCCATACCATGTGATCGGTGATGCCCTGAAGCCCCGCAAGGCGCTGGAGGCGATTTATGAAGGAGCGGAAGTGGCCCAGCTGATTTAACGGATTGGGCCGAAGGCTGCCGGGTGGGGAGGTTGCTCCTGCCTGGCGGCCTCTTTTGCTTCGATGGCGGTTTTTGTATACTGGGGAGAGTACAAACCCGAAAGACCAACCGGATACAGGAAGCGGGAACCCACATGTATATCGACATTCTCATTTTGTCCCAATTGATGCACAGCCCCAAGCACGGTTACGAAATTAAGAAGAATGTGTCTTTTTTATTGGGCAAATCCAATACCATCAATAATAATTATTTGTACCCCACCCTCAAGAGGTTTGAAGAAATGGGAGCCATCACGAAACAATTGGAGCTGCAGGAGAACCGGCCCAACCGGCATATCTACTCCATCACAGAAATGGGGAAGGAAATTTTCCACAGCCTGCTTAATGAATTCCCCCCGGAATATGCCCGGAATCAGGACGAAATCTTTAACCGGCTGGCGTTTTTCGAACTGCTGGAGCCGGAAACCCGGGAGCAGGTAATTACCGGACGTCTCCGGTTTATTGAGGAAAATTTGACCCATTTGGACGGGTTGGTTCATAGTCTGGAGGATAACCGGTTTTTGCCCATGTCTCCTATCATGCACGAATATTCCCGGCTGCAGATGAAGGCGGAGCAGGAGTTTTTTCTGAAGCTGAAGGAACGTTTTTTGCATAAAAAATGATGTAGATTTAATGAAAATTAAAATAGAATGATGCTGAAATCTGTCATATAATTATTGTAGTGTGACGGTGGATGGATAACCATCGTGTGAAAGGAGCTGTTCGGGTCCGATGATGTGGAAAGAGAAATACAAGATCGGTGTGGAACTGATCGATGAACAGCACCTCGAATTGTTTAAGCGTGTGGAGAGCTTTTTGCTGGTACTCCGCTCCAAGGACGATTGGGATACCAAGGTGGAGAAGGTTAAGGAAACACTTGAATTTATGAAGCTGTACGTGGTGCAGCATTTCCGTGATGAGGAGCAGTACCAACGGGAGGTTTGTTACCCGGATTGCGCCGGTCACTGCAAGATGCATGCCCAATTTACCGCTGAAGTGGCGGAATTCGTCAGACTCTTTGAGGAGCAGGGCTACCAAGAGCCGTTGGTCCAGAAGTTCGCAGGTAAGCTGCTGGCGTGGCTGATTAATCATGTGGCCGCTTCCGACCAGAAGATTGCCGACTATCTGGAACGCCTGAAAGGGGATCCCGCGTATGAATCCTGAGCTTGCGAATCCCTTTTATGTGGCAACCCGGGAAGTGTTCCGGCTGATGCTGGACCTGGAGGTTCAACGCGGAGCGGACCAGCTGAAGCTGGACGGTCTGGCCAATAAAAAAGCCTGTGTCAGCATCGGCATTGTTGGCGATCTGGAAGGCACCATCCAATATAATTTTCCCGAAAGCATGACGCTGGAGATGGTACGGATCATGTCCGGCATGGAAATGGAGGTTGTAGATGATTTTGTCGCTTCCGCTCTTAGCGAAATCGTCAATATCATCAGCGGCAATGCCATGACCAGCCTGTTCGAAAGCAATTATACCTGCGACATTCTCCCGCCTACGCTCGAGCTGATCGAGGAAGTGGCGGAGCGTCCTTCCGATAAAGTCATTTCCCTGCCGCTGGAGACGATCATCGGTCCTCTCCGAGTGGAAGTGGATTTGCGCAAAAAAGGGGCATAACGCCTGATCCTCCGTTGGTTTCCTTGGGAAGCTGGCTTTTTTGTTGCCCTTAGGATGAATCCGTTTCGCATGATTAGCGGCCGGGCCAAGTGGTATAATAGACTGGAAGCGCGGTCCAGCACCGCGGCTCTAGCAAACACTTGGGAGAGGAGTGCATCATACCATGGATCAACAGGACGGAAAGAATGTGCACAAGGAGCTGGCTACCTTTGCCGGGGGCTGCTTCTGGTGTATGGTTAAGCCCTTTGATGAGCTCCCGGGAATCCTCCGGGTGGTTTCCGGTTATACAGGCGGACATAAGCCCAATCCTACCTATGAGGAAGTGTGCACCCATACCACCGGCCATACGGAGGCGGTGCAGATCGAGTTTGATCCGGCACGTTTCCCTTATGCCAAGCTGGTGGAGCTGTTCTGGCAGCAAATAGATCCCACCGATCCGGGCGGTCAGTTCCACGACCGGGGTGACTCCTACCGCACCGCGATTTTTTACCATTCCGATGAGCAAAAAAAGATTGCCGAGGAGTCCAAGCGCAAGCTTGCGGAAAGCGGACGATTCGATAAACCGATTGTGGTCCCCATTGAGCCTGCCCAGCCATTCTATCCGGCGGAGGAGTACCACCAGGACTACCACAAGAAAAATCTGATGCATTACAAGCGTTACCGGATCGGGTCCGGCCGGGAGGCGTTTATTGAACGGCATTGGTCCCGCACAACCCATGATACCAGCCACTTGACGCCGATACAGTACGAGGTAACCCAGAATAACGCAACGGAGCCGCCATTCCGCAATGCGTTTTTCGACCATAAGGAAGAGGGCATCTATGTGGATATTGTGTCGGGTGAACCCTTGTTCAGCTCGTTGGACAAATTTGATTCCGGCTGCGGCTGGCCCAGCTTTACGAAGCCGTTGGCCGAACATGCGGTGAAGGAGAAATCGGACTTCAGCCATTTTATGATCCGCACCGAGGTGCGCAGCCGGGATGCCGATTCCCATCTGGGCCATGTATTCGACGACGGTCCGGAGGACAAGGGGGGCTTGCGTTATTGCATCAATTCCGCTGCTCTCCGGTTTATCCCCAAGAAGGATCTGGAGCAGGAAGGGTATGGCGAGCTCCGCAAGCTGTTTGGTGAATAACGAAGTACACTTCGAACCCCCGGTCATAAAGGCTGGGGGTTTTTGGGGTGTTCTGGCGGGTGTAACATATATCACACTTCGAATGGAGCGGACCGTTTATAATTTACGGGTCCGCTGTCTGTACCAACCGCAGCTTGTGGTGGGGGGAGACGCTTGGGCAAGATCGGTAAGGAGGAACCAAGATCCATGGCTTACAAGTCGCTTGAACTGGTAAAACCTGAACTTTATACGCTGGAAGGGCTGGAGGTGGGGTTGACCTCATCCTGCAACTTCAAATGCGATTACTGCTGCGCGTATCAGCGCAATGACGGAGAAAGCCTGGATGGCCAAGAGGTGATCCGGATTCTGGAGGAGCTGCCGGGACTGAAACGGGTGCGTTTATCCGGCGGTGAGGTCACCATGAAATACAAGGATTGTGTGGAGGTTGTGTCCTACTGTGCTTCACGGGGGATTCAAACCCAGTTGAATTCCAATGCCAGTCTATTGAATGAAGCCAAGGTGGAGGAGTTGGTGCAGGCGGGGCTGACCACCATTCATATCAGCTTTAACTTTACGATGGCGGAGGGATTCTCCAGGTACTATAAGCTGCCTCCGGCTGTTTACACCCGGATTCTGGAGAACATCCGCATGTTTGCACGGACCAAGGTGGATACGGTGCTGGAGACGCTGCTATTTGAGGAGACCCAGCATTGTCTGACGGATATCAGTGCCATGGTCTATGATCTGGGGGTCCGCACCCATGAAATTCAGAACAGCATTGTCATGAATCATACAGGCTGGAAAGCCATAGCGGCACGGGAGCAGCTGAAGCGGGCGGTGGATGAGCTCATCGCCGCCAAACGGGAGGATTCGGTGCTGTTCTTAACCTGTATGGACCGCTTCGCCGAAGAGCTGGGCATCCGCGAGCAGCCGGGAGTGTATATCACCCAATGCATCGAAGGCAAAACTCAGCTTCATCTGCATGGAAATGGAGATATCCTCATCTCGGAGCTATGTTATCCGGTGGTGATCGGCAATATCTATAAAGGCACCAAATTGGAGGATATTTTCAGCAGCATGCCTCCAGCGTTGGAGGATTATCTGCAGCGGGAGCCTTGCCCGGCCCGCGAAGCCATGTTCCCGGAGGAAAGCAAGGCTTAATCCGATCCTGCCTTCTCCGTCCCAAGACGGAGATATAAATCCTCCTGTGGTGTGTTGTTCCCGGATGCCGGTTTGCTTACAATCGGAACATACAGGATAAAATCCTAAACAAGTTCAGGATTCGAACGGGAGGATATTATGGACAGGAAAGCGTTAGGCGGTATTCTATTGATTCTGGCCGGGGTATTGATGTTTGCCGGGAAAGGAAATCCCATAGACCCGGGATTTGTCTTCGGGAACTTCTGGGCAAGTTTATTTATTATCCCATTGGGATTGTTCTTCCATTGGCTGTATTTCTTCGCTACAGGCCGCAAGGGGACAGGGCTCCTTATTCCGGGCGGTACCCTCCTGGTGGCTGGGGTGGTTTGCCAAGTTTCCATGCTGTTTGATATCTGGGAGTACACTTGGCCCGGCTTCCCGCTGGCCGTTGCGTTTGGTCTTCTGGAGTTTTATTGGTTTGCAGGCCGGAACCGCTGGCTCCTCATTCCAATCTTCATCCTTACCAGCGTATCCGTGCTGTTCTTCGCCATCTTCGCATTAGGCGGCCTGACCAGCTTCCATGTGATGGGCCAGTCCGCGGCAGCCATCGTGCTGATTGCCGCAGGCCTGTTCCTGATGCTGGGCAAAAAGCGCGAACGGTTCTGATCCGCCGCGTTACACAGAATGCTTACGCTCGCCTCCCCGGAAGCTCCGATGCCCGGGAGGCGGGCTTTTTGCGTGTGGGCGCCACGGTCCCCGGATCAGGCTGCATCTCCGGCAGCTGGCTCCAATAACGCTTGGGCATATGATTCATCTGCAGGCGGGGGTTGATCCGCTCCCGGATGGCAATGGTATTGTAGAACCGTTTCCAGAGGCGGCGGAATTCCACTTCCTTGTGATCCAGCTCAGGCATGTCCAACTCGTCCACAGCGACAATGGCGTCGCGGCCAGGCTCATGAATAAGAGCTTGACGGTGGGTCTTGTCGTAGATCATAAAGGTTTCGCTGGCGAATCTGTCGCAGAAGTGGCTGCGTATCTCCGGCAGCACCTGATTCCGCGGCTCAATGATGGAGACCAGCGCGCCTTGGTGGACGGAGAAACGGACGAAGCCGGTAAATTTATGGGCTTCCCGCCTCAGCTGCAGCACAGCCTCATCCAGCGTCCGGACAGTGTCGTCCGCCAGCATATCCGTAACGGCGGGGCCGCAGGAAAAGCCCAGGCGCAGGAAACGGAGCAGCAGTAGCTCCTTGTGGGGGTGGTGGATCAGCCAGCCCAGGCGCACCAATTCCCGGGCCTCCCGGGAAATCTTCGCGGCAATGGTGGCATATACCCGCTTGGCTGTGTTCAGATCGGTGGCAATGGGCCGGGTAGGCAGAAGAAACCCCTGCTCCTCCTCCTGGGAGACGATCTCATAAGGAAGCTCCTGCTGGCTGTAACTTTCGTACACGCAGCATAAAAACCCGTTAAAGCTGCCGTCATAGCTGTAGGCTACATCTGTCCGGTAAGACATTGCAACACACTCTCCTTTGTCACTGCGGATTCGTCAAAAAAGGATAGCTGCTCATACTCTGGCTGCAGAACGTTTTTCAGACCGCTTTCGGAAATCAACCCCCGCAGGATGCTGCTTTCATTCACGCGCAGAC
>JAEWAA010000400.1 GCA_023391955.1 Bacillota bacterium
GCATTAACACCGCTGGACATACATAATAAGGAGTTCCGTCATTCGTTTCGCGGTTATGACGAGGATGAGGTCAACGAGTTTCTGGACCAGGTGATTAAGGATTACGAAGCCCTGATCCGCGAGAATAAAGATCTGGAGAGCCAGATTCAAACCCTCCAGGATCGTCTGAACCATTTCACCAACATTGAAGAAACCCTGAGCAAAACCATCATCGTGGCCCAGGAAGCGGCTGACGAGGTGAAGGGCAACGCCAAGAAGGAAGCCCAGCTCATTATCCGCGAGTCCGAGAAGAATGCGGACCGGATTATCAACGAAGCCCTGGTCAAGTCCGGCAAAATCGCACTGGAGATCGAGGAGCTGAAGAAGCAGGCCTCCATCTACCGGACCCGGTTCCGGACGCTGCTGGAAGCGCAGCTGGAGCTGTTGAAGGCGGACAGCTGGGATACGCTGGAGGGCCGCAGCGCCGATGAGCGGGAACGGCGGTCCATTGACTCGGTAATTTGAAATGGGTATACTGTAAACTGACATAACTTGGTCCAAGCCGAAGGCCGGATAAGTTATGGCAGCCTCGAAATTGCCGCAGGCAATTTGAGGGTTAACGACTGACATAGCTTGGTCAACGAATATTTTGATTGCGATGACTGGAACAAGTACGCGCATCTCTTCCGTTACGCAGCGACCCGGGACATGGTGGAAGCCCGGGAACCGGATGGCGCCGAATATCCTCCAGGAGTATGCTCTGGAACGCCCTGATGCGGCCAGTATAGAGCATCGGGTGATTCCGTTACGAATCTTACGAGTGAAGCCGCTTCTCTAAGGAGAAGACGGTTTTATGAGGGTGGTACCGCGGGAATAAGACCTCTCGTCCCTTTGTTTGGGATGGAAGGTCTTTATTTTGTTATTAAAGGAGAGTCAGTTTACCATGGATCAACCGAAAACAGATTACGGCAAAACCTTAAATCTGCCCGAAACCCAATTCCCCATGCGGGGGAACCTGCCTCAAGCAGAGCCGAAGATGCAGGCCTGGTGGGATGAAATCGGGATTTACGAGAAGGTGCAGAAGAAGAATGCGGGACGCCCGAAATTTATTCTGCATGACGGTCCTCCCTATGCCAACGGCGATATCCACATTGGCCATGCCTTGAATAAAACCCTGAAGGATTTCGTCGTCCGTTTCAAATCCATGAGCGGCTTCGATGCGCCTTATGTCCCCGGCTGGGATACCCACGGCTTGCCCATTGAACAGGCCATTACCAACAGCGGCAAGGTTGACCGTAAAAAAATGGGCATCTCCGAATTCCGCGAATTCTGCAAGGAATACGCTCTGGAGTGGGTGGAACGCCAAAAGAAGCAATTCCAGCGTCTGGCGGTGCGCGGCGACTGGGAACATCCCTATTTGACCCTGCAGCCGGAGTATGAAGCGGCACAAATCCGCCTGTTCGGCCAAATGGTCAAAAAGGGGTACATTTACAAAGGCCTCAAGCCCGTTTACTGGTCGCCTTCCTCCGAAAGCGCACTGGCTGAAGCCGAAATCGAATATAAGGAAAAAACCTCCCCGTCCATTTATGTAGCCTTCCAGGTGAAGGACGGCAAGGGCAAACTGCCGGAAACCGCCTCATTGGTTATTTGGACCACAACACCCTGGACCCTGCCGGCTAACCTGGGCATCTCCCTGCATCCCGAGTACGAATATGCTCTGGTGAACGCCGCCGGCAAGCAGTATGTGCTGGCCAAGGGGCTTCTGGAAGGGGCGGCCAAGGAAATCGGCTGGACGGAGTACACTATTGAAGCTACGTTTACCGGCTCCGAGCTGGAGCATGTGGTATGCCGCCATCCCATCTATGACCGGGATTCCCTGGTGATCCTGGGTGAGCATGTTACGCTGGAGGCAGGCACAGGCTGTGTCCATACGGCTCCCGGACATGGCGAGGACGACTTTGCTGTGGGGCAGCGCTACAATCTGGGTGTACTGTCGCCGGTGGATGACCAAGGGAAGTTTACTGCAGAGGCTCCGGGCTTCGAGGGCATCTATTATGAAAAGGCCAACGGCATGATTCTGGAGATGCTGACGGAATCCGGGCATCTGCTGAAGCAGGGCTCCATTGTCCACCAATATCCCCATGACTGGCGGACCAAAAAACCGGTCATGTACCGGGCTACGGAGCAATGGTTTGCATCCATTGACGCTTTCCGGGAGGACATGCTGCGGGAAATCAAAAATGTGGAATGGACTCCTGCCTGGGGTGAAGTGCGGCTGCATAATATGATCGCCGACCGCGGAGACTGGTGTATTTCCCGTCAACGTGTCTGGGGTGTGCCGATTCCGATTTTTTATTGCAAATCCTGCGGACATTCCCATGTGGATGAAGAAACCATCAACCATGTAGCGGATATTTTTGCCAAGGAAGGCTCCAACGCCTGGTTTATCCGCGACGAGTCTGAGCTTCTGCCGGAAGGCTCTGTCTGCCCCAAGTGCGGCCATAACCAATTCCGCAAGGAAAAGGACATTATGGACGTATGGTTCGACTCCGGCTCGTCCCATGCAGGGGTGCTGGGCCAACGCGAGGCGCTGCAATTCCCGGCGGATCTGTACCTGGAGGGCTCCGACCAATACCGCGGCTGGTTCAACTCCTCGCTGATCACCAGCACGGCCGTTAACGGCTGCGCTTCGTACAAGGGCGTATTGAGCCACGGCTTTACCCTGGACGGGGAAGGTCGCAAAATGTCCAAATCCCTGGGCAACACTGTGGATCCCCTGAAGGTGTGCGACAAGCTGGGCGCCGATATTCTCCGCCTGTGGGTGGCCTCGGCAGACTACCAGTCCGACCAACGGCTGTCCGACAACATTCTGACCCAGACCGCCGAGGTGTACCGGAAAATCCGCAACACACTGCGGTTCCTGCACGGCAACCTCACCGGCTTCAATCCTGCCACTGACCGTGATGCGGTGAAGGACATGATCAGCCTGGACCGCTATGCTATGATCCGGCTGAACAAGCTGATCGCCAAGGTAACGGAAAGCTACAATAGCTACGAGTTCCAGCAGGTATATCAAGCGGTGCATCATTTCTGTGCCGTGGAGATGAGCGCATTCTACCTGGATATTGTGAAGGACCGGCTTTATGCCAGCAAGCTGGAGGATCCGGCCCGCAAAGCGGCGCAAACGGTGCTGTACGATGCGCTGTGTGCTATCACCAAGCTGGTGACCCCCATTCTGCCGCATACCGCCGACGAAATCTGGCGTTTGATCCCTGGTGTAACCGAGGAATCTGTCCAGCTGGCAGAAATGCCTGTGGCTGATCCTACTGTTGCGGACGCCGAGCTGGAGCAGCGTTGGGAAGCTTTCATTGATATCCGCGACGAGGTTAACAAGGCCTTGGAGGAAGCGCGCAATAAGAAGCTCATCGGCAATTCTCTTGGCGCTAAGCTGGATCTGTATCCCACCAAGGAGACGGAAGCGCTCCTGCAGCAATTTGCCGATTTGGACCAACTGTTTATTGTCTCTGCGGTAGAGCTGCATAAAGCGGACGAGGCTCATCCGGAGGATGCGGTTGCCTTTAAGGGACTGCATGTGCAAGTCAGCCAAGCTGAAGGCGAAAAGTGCGAACGCTGCTGGATTGTCACCCCCGAGGTGGGGACAGTGGAGGAGCACTCTACCTTGTGCGAGCGCTGTGCTGAGGTTATCGGCTAAAGCTAACGGAAGTGAGAGCCCTTATTCACTAGAAATAGGGGTTCTCCGAAATCTAACGGAAGCAGGAGACGTTTTTTGGGTAAAACTGTGCCTCTGTCAGGCAGTTTAGGACGAATAGCGGCTCTGGCCGCCGTTAGAATTTCCAAAGCGGTGTTTTGGTGGAAATAGCGGCTTTAGCCGCCGTTAGATTTTCGGGTTACGGGGCAAGTCGGACAAAACTGACCAGCCCGGGCAAAACCAGCCCAAAAAGACGCCCTGATAAGGGCGCCTCCGGGTTCTGCAGACTGGGAATGGCGGATTGCAGTTACCGCAAATCTGCTCCATAATCATCTTGGGCCGCGGGGTCCTCCAGCAGTCCTTCACCTTCACCGTTATGGATATATTCCTGGTATTGCTTGTTGCGGACAACTGTGACATGCCTGCCGTAAATATCGGTGGCCAGGAAACTCTCGAGGGCTTCCACATACCCGGAATTTTCATCGGCTTCAATCTCCATGTCGTCATAGCTCTCCACCTGGGAATTCTCGGACATGGCAGGGGAATCGGAGTTGCCCCAGGATTCTACGATCTGCCAGGCATCCTCCCCGTCGAATTCAGTTTCGTCGGAGCGTTCATCCAGACTGGTCCGGCCAAAGGGAGGCTGGAGAAACTCCTCCTCCACCGGGCGGTTGTAATGAGGTTTGGCAGGAGTGTGGTCAATGGTAAACTCCGCAGTAGGCATAGCGGCAAGACGCTCGAAGGGGATGGGTTCGCCGCTGGCTTTGCAGATGCCGTAAATCCCGGCATCCATGTCGGCCAGTGCCCGCTCTACATCCTCCAGATGATGCCGGGTTTGCTCGGCCAGGGCCAAATCCTTGCCGCGCTCAAACACCTCACTGCCCACATCGGCCGGGTGGTTGTCGTAAGTCGAAAGCTCACCGGTCCCCTCACTGAGGGAATCGTGGAAGCCGAACAGCTCATTGTCATGAAGCTGGCTGGTCAGCTCCTTTTTATCCTGAAGAAGCTGGCGGCGCAGGGTATCCAATTGTGAAGCGTTCAAATGGTTCACTTAGAAGCGCTCCTTTCTAAAGCAGGTCTTACCGGTAGTTTGCGTCATAAAACGGGTTTTCTCGCAAGGAAAAGTTTAGCGTACATGCAGATGTGCATGAACGACAAGGATGAATGGATGTTATGAAGGGAGGGGTTTTCCTTGCTGTATTTTATCCTTGCCTTTGTGGTGCTGGCTTTGGACCAGGCCAGTAAGTGGATCATCGTTAATAAGATGGATCTGTACGAAACAAGACCGGTAATCGGCGAATTCTTCTCGATTACCTCCCACCGGAATACCGGTGCAGCCTTCAGTATTCTGGAGGGGCAGCGGTGGTTTTTTGTGTCCATTACTGTGGTTATTCTCACCGGTCTGATCTGGTATCTGCTTCGGACGATCCGCTCCGGTAAAAAGCTTCTGCCCACGGCCCTGGGATTTCTTCTTGGCGGCGCCGCGGGGAATTTTATCGACCGGGCATTATTCGGGGAAGTGGTGGATTTCTTGCAGTTCCGCTTCCAATTCGAGTGGTTCGGCAAACATGTGGATTATACCTTCGCTATTTTTAATCTGGCGGATTCGGCCATTGTGCTGGGTGTGGCATTGATTTTTTTGGACACACTGTTCGAATGGCGCAAAGAAAAACGGGCATTGCAGCAGCAAAACGGGGAGCAAGCTTCCTAAAGGAATGAATTTGAGGAGGACAACCGCTTGAACGAAGATCTCATTGAAGGAGAAGAGCTGGACAGCACTTTTCCGGAAGAGGCGGAGGAGCAAGACGAGCTTCAGGAGGAATCCGCAGCGCTGGCATTAACGGTGGAGTCCGAATTTGCCGGCCAACGCATCGATAAATATGTGAACGAATCCATGGATACGGTGGTGTCCAGGACGCAGATTCAAGGCTGGATCAAGGACGGGTATGTGCTGGTCAACGGTTTTTCCGTGAAGCCGAATTACAAGGTTGCGGAGGGTGACAGCATTGTCGTCACCGTTCCCCAACCGGAGGAAACGGAAGTTGCTGCCGAACCCATGGACCTGGAGATTGTATATGAGGACAGCCATGTGATTGTGGTGAACAAGCCGAGAGGCTTGGTGGTGCATCCCGCGGCGGGCCATTACACCGGAACTCTGGTGAACGGTTTGCTTCACCATTGCAAGGATCTGTCGGGCATCAACGGCAAGCTGCGCCCCGGCATTGTCCATCGCATCGACAAGGACACCTCCGGACTGATTATGGCCGCGAAGAACGACCAGGCCCATCAATCCTTGGCCCAACAGCTGAAGGATCATACCGTTACCCGAAAATACATTGCGGTGGTTCACGGTGTGGTACAGCATGATATGGGAACAGTGGATGCTCCCATCGGACGGGATTCCTACGACCGCAAGCTGTTTACCGTTACCGAGAAAAACAGCCGCCATGCGGTGACCCATTTTACCGTAACAGAGCGTCTGAAGGATTTTTCCGTGCTGGAATTGAAGCTGGAAACCGGCAGAACCCATCAAATCCGGGTCCACATGAAGTACATTGGCTTCCCGCTGGTGGGCGACCCGTACTACGGCAAAAACCGCGACAAGGAAATGAAAGGGCAGGGACAGGCCCTTCATGCAGCCGTGCTGGGTTTTGTGCACCCGGCCACCGGCGAATACCTGGAATTCACCGCTCCGCTTCCGGAGGATATGCGTCAGCTGCTGGAACGCTTGCGGATGAGCTAACCCAAGGGCGAATAAATATTTATGTGGAAGGACTGGGAGGGAGAGGGGGCCTTGAGGGCGAGTTTTTTGGCGGCTTTACACCTTAGATTCATTAAATCAAAGCCGACAAAACGTGTTTGAGCATCCAAGGCATCCCTCTCCCGGTAAGGACTGAAACGACATGAATATTTATTTGCCCCGGAGAATAGTGCAAAGGAAACAGCCTTAGATCCATTGATATTTGATAGAAATTTCGGTAGTTTATAGGAAGCGCAACACGCATGAGTTGAATTGGGAGGAATCAAAATTATCCATGGCCAAGATTAATCAGAACTATAAGAAATTGCAAGGCAGCTACCTGTTTGCAGAGGTGGCCCGCCGCCGGGTGAAGTTTATCAATGACAACCCCAGCGCAGAAGTGATCAGCTTAGGGATCGGCGACGTGACCCGTCCTTTGCCGGAAGCCATCATTACCGGGCTCCACGCCGCTGTTAACGAAATGGCAGAAGCCTCCAGCTTCCGCGGCTACGGCCCGGAGCAGGGCTACGACTTCCTGCTGAACGCCATTATCGAAAATGACTACCAAGCCAGAGGCATCGATATTAAAGCCAACGAGGTGTTTGTCAGCGACGGCTCCAAGTGCGATGTGGGCAATATCCAGGAAATTTTCAGCCTGGACAGCGTAGTTGCAGTTACCGACCCGGTTTATCCCGTATACGTGGACACCAATGTTATGGCCGGACGCAGCGGCGATTATGTGAAGGATCTGAACCGCTACTCCAACATTGTGTATCTGCCCTGCCATGCAGGCAACCACTTTATTCCCGCGCTGCCCGACAAAAAGGTGGAC
>JAEWAA010000421.1 GCA_023391955.1 Bacillota bacterium
TACCAAGGGTATTCCCTTCGGCTTGACCCGGGACAGAGCACGGGCTGAAATCACATCCTGGGTGTGGATCACATCATATTGCTCCAGCCCGAAGTAAGCGGCGGAGAGCTCCAGACAATAGCGGTCATACTCGTTCTGCCAGACTACCGGCTGCTCGAACAGATGGGGGAAGAGTCTTGGGTTCAGCTTCGCCTCCAGCATGGGATTCAAATATTTTTTGTCCAATGAAATCCCCTTGTTATAGAGGTGAAAGCTTTGGTAGTCGGGACTGTTCCCCAGCACATCCACCTCATGCCCCATCCGCTCCAGCCTGTTCCGGATTTGGTTCATGAAGGTCCACACGCCGCCGATATGGGGAATCAGCCAATATGTCGCCAACAATATTTTCATTCATGGTTCCTCCTCGCCGTTACAGGCGTTCAAGCAATTGCTGCATCCGGTCCTTATAAACCGAATGCACCCGGAAGAACTCCTCCAGCAGTTCCGGCCGGTAGCGGATAGAGCCCATTTGGTCATGAAACCGGTAAATCGTCAATGCTTCCGGCAAATAGTGCAGCTTGACGCCGTTAACCGAAAGCCGCAGCCACATCTCATAATCCTGGGTGTACGGCAGGCTTTCATTAAACAAGCCGTATTTGAAAAACAGCTCTCTTTTGCACATCATGGTACAGCCGTTAATGGGGTTGTAGTTGGCAAGCAGCCGGTAAATATCGTCGTGCTGCGTGATGGGTGTGCCGGCGAAGCTCTCCGTCACCACATCGTCCTTATTCATGACGGCGTAGGCGGTGAATGAAAACTCCGCACGGCTGCGCCGCATAAATTCCAGCTGGCGGGCCACCTTACCCGGCTTATACATATCATCCGAGCTCAACCAGGTCACGTACTCGCCGGTGGCGTTGAGGATACCGAAATTCATGGCGCTGGCAGTTCCGCCATTGCCCTTGCGGTAATAGAGAAGGCGTCCTGCGTAAGGTGTAATCAGCTCCATATGCCGGGTCGAGCCGTCATCCACCACGATAATCTCCAGGTTGGGATAACTCTGGTCCACCACGCTTTGGATGGCCCGCCCGATATATGGACAGTTGTAAAAGGGAATGACGACCGTTACCTTCGGATTCATGCCGCACCTCCTTAATACGGCGTTGCCAAAGCCAGCGCCTCCAGCCGGTGGCGGAAGGTATTCTGCACAGCCTGGACTTCCGCCAGAATATGCGGTTGAAACCGCATGGTTCCCATTTGGTCATGCCAGCGGTATTTGGTCAAGGGTTCATCCAGAAAATGTATATTCACACCGGACAGCAGCGCACGGATCCAATACTCATAATCCTGGGTATACCGTAAGCTCTCATCGAACACACCTACCCGCGCCACCAATTCCTTCTTGAACATGACGGTGCAGCCGTTGATGGGGTCGCAGGTGGCGAAGGCCCGGATAAAGTCGCTTTGAGAGGGATAACGCACCGCCTGTGCGTGAGCCGTCACATGCCCCAATTCGTTGATCTGGTCGAAGGCGGTAAAGGATAGGAGGGAATTATGCTGCTGCATAAATGCCAGCTGGCGGGCAATTTTGTGGGGATAGAACAAATCGTCGGAGCTGAGCCAGGCGATATAATCACCGGAGGACATCCGGACACCGTGATTGATGGCGCTGGCAGTCCCTCCGTTGGATTTGCCCAAATAATGGACCCGGGAGACGAAGGGATTGATTCTGTCCTGGTACAGGGTAGAGCCATCATCCACTACGATTACCTCCAAATTGGGGTAGGTTTGCCCAAGGGCGCTGGAGATGGCCTGTTCCACGTAGGGATCATTATAAAAAGGAATGACAATGGTCACTCTGGGAAGCATGGCATGGTTCCTCCTCTTCTATCTGGTGCGGCGGGCATACGGCCTATGTCAAGGCCTCCCTGTAGAAATCAAGCGCATCCGACAGCGATTGGGCAAAAGGGATGGATGGCAACCAGCCCAAGCTTTGGGTCACAGCGGCATCCATAGGCAGCGGCGGGGGCAGCGGCTCCGTTTGCCCAACCTCGATGGGAAGCGTAAGGGGGGTTAACCCCCGGTACGTAACCACCAGATCCCCAAGCGAACGCATGGTGCCGGAGCAGACAGGGTAGACGGTGCCGGACTGGCCGGCCTCCAGAATGACGCGGTATGCGGCTACGGCATCCCGGACGTCCAGATAATCTCTCTTTTCATGCCACGACGACAGACGGAAGACGGAGGCATCCGTGCCCTTCTCCCAACGGGCGATCCTTGCGGCCAGAAGACCGCAGATCCCGTTGGAGCGGCCGGGGCCGATCAGGTTGGAGGGTTTGGCTACCAGCACCTCCTGGCTGTACAGGAAGCTCCAGGCTTGAGCGATAAGGACCTGCATGGTTTTGGCCAGACTGTACGGGTGCAGGGGCTGGGGAGAATCGCTTAAGTCAAAATCCAGCATGGAGCCGGCCACCAGCAGCCGGCAGTTCTCGAGCCCCCGCAGAGCCTCCAGCAAATACAGGGTGGACAGGAGATTGGCCTCCATACACCCCAGCGGATCCTTCCAGGAATCGGCCACGGCATTCCTTCCGGCCAGATGCAGCACAAAGCGGGGCTTCGTTTCCTCCACCAGCCGCTTGACCTCCGCCTTATCGGTGAGGTCGCATACATAGAGACGGCCCTCAGGCGGCTCCCCGTCCTCCCTCCGGACGGCTGCTGCCACCGAATAACCATGTGCGGCAAAATGCCGGCAGGCATGGCGGCCGGTAAAGCCGCCTGCCCCCGTAATTAAAATTGTGCTCTCCTTCATTCGGGAAGGAAGCCTCCCTTAATCAGAAGCTCCCGGATCTCGTCTTTATCCATGAGGGATTGGCTGGAGCAGAAGCTGCTGATTTCGGCCTTGGGATAGGAGGCATACCGATCCTTGATGCCGGGGATTTCCAGAGTAGGCAGAATCACCAGATACTGCTCGTCAAATAGAACCGTGGTCTGGCTTTCGAATTCGGTCAGCAGAATCTCATGGATTTTCTCGCCCGGCCGGACGCCCAGCTCCACCATTTCCACCTCCGGCTTGCCCATGGCTTCACCCAATACCAAGGCCAGATCGGTAATTTTGCAGGTAGGCATCATCATCACGAAGGTTTCCCCGCCGATGCTGGCTTCTGTTGCCTTGAACAGCAGGCTGATCGCCTCCTGCAGGGTGAGGAAGAAGCGGGTCATCGCCATATCGGTAATGCCCACCCGTCCTTTTTCCCGGATCTGCTTCATGAACAGATGGATGACGCTGCCGTTGGTACCCAGCACATTGCCGCCCCGGACGCAGACAAATTCCGTATCTCCCTGAAGCAGATTAGCGTGGATGATCAGCTTTTCGCCGATCGCCTTGGTCATGCCGTAGAAGTTGGAAGGATTGGCGGCTTTGTCGGTGGAGATGTAGACGACCTTCTTCACCTTATTCTCAATGGCGGCCTCAATCACATACTGAGTGCCCAGCACATTGGTTTTCATGGCCTCGTAGGGCTGCTCCTCGCACACCGGTACATGCTTCAATGCAGCCAGATGGAATACATAATCAATCTGTGCGCATGCCCGGACCAGCGCTTCCTTATCCCGGATGTCCCCGATGACGAAGGACAGCCTGCGGTCCTCGAAGGTGCGCATCATGGCCACCTGGCTGGATTCGTTCCTCGAGAAGATGATGACCTCCTTGGGTTCAAAATCCAGCAGCTGCCTGACCAACTCATACCCCCAGGAGCCGGTGCCGCCTGTCACCAAAATTCTCTTGTCACGAAACATACCCTTTCCCTCCTAATAAGAATTTAACAACCTTGGCAGATACATCCGTATCCAGATACCCTTGCGGGCAGTCCCAATCTGTCGGCATGGCCATCATCACCTGGGCGGCGCTTTCGATGCGGTCCGCATCCACCCCGGATACCACATTGCTGCCGCAGTCCACCGTCTCCGGCCGTTCGGTGCTGTTGCGCACCGTCACTGTCGGTACACGGAAGATGCAGCATTCCTCCTGAACGGTCCCGCTGTCCGTCAGGACGCAGGCCGCATGCTGCTCCAGCTTGACGAAGTCGAAGAAGCCGAAGGGCTCGTGGAATTCCACCAGCGGATGAATCTTCAGATCGCTCAATGCGGCCAGCCTGGACCGGGTCCTGGGATGGACGGAAAGAATAACCCGGAGTGCGGTGTTTTTGGCGATGCGGTTCAGGCCTTCCATAATCTCACGGAGCGGCTCCGCCCGGTCCACGTTTTCGGCCCGGTGGATGGTAGCCAGGAGGTAATGCCCGGAGGCCAGCTCCAGCGTCTCCATAACCGTGCTTGCTTCGATCCGGTCCCGGTAATGGGACAGAACCTCGTAAATGGGGTTGCCGGTGAGGATAATCCGGTGGCTGGGAAAGCCCTCCCGAACCAAATGGTCCTTGCTCTGCCGGGTATACGGCATATTGTACGAGGAGATGGCATCGATCACCCTGCGGTTCTTCTCTTCGGGAACGGACAGATCATAGCAGCGGTTGCCCGCTTCCATATGCACCACCGGGATGCCCATACGCTCCGCCAGAATAGCCGACAGCGCGCTGTTGGTATCTCCCAGAAGAAGCACCTTGTCGGGTTTCTCCGCCCGGAGAATCTCTTCGATCCGCTGGAACATAATCGCCATCTGGCTGCCGAGGGATTCCTGTTTTTCCGACAACACATAATCCGGCTTCCGCAGCCCCAGCTCCTTGAAGAAAACCTCGCTTAAGGAATAGGTGAAGTTTTGCCCCGTATGAATAACGGTGTGTTTGGCTGCAAGCTGATCCAGCTTTTTCATTACGAGAGAGAGCCGGATAATTTCCGGTCTGGTGCCCAGAACCGTCACGATGTTCATACGATCACCCGCTTTTTTTGATTTTCCTCCGTTTGGCGTGGCCGGTGCTCCGTCCGGAGGCTGCAGTGCTCCTTCCCTTACGCCCGGCGGCTTTGGGTGAGATCCGTCTGCCTTTTGCCGGAGCGGACCTTTTCTTCCGGGCCAGGAGCCGCTGCCCCTTGCCCTTCCAGGCCTTCAGCGTGCGGCGGCGCCCCCTGGTCCGGCGGGATCCGGCCTTAGCCTTGCGCCCACCTCGGCGGGCAGCCCGTCTCCCAGGCAGGGGCTGGCCCGTGCCCAGAATACCGCCCATGGGAATCCGGCCCAGATAGCCGTCATCCAGGGTAAGCACCTCGTCAAACCGGAAGCCCTTGGCACGGAATACGGACTCTTCGGAGAAGAGATACCGGCAGCCGTACTCCAGCAAATAAACGGCAGGGGCTGAACCCTTCAGCAGCAGGGCTGGCTTCTGCAAAAGCGCTTCTTGGGGCAGCGGACGGGGTCCAAGCGCCGGAAGAGTGCCGGCGGCCTCTTGCAGCCAATCCCCCAGTCTCAACCGGTAGGAGTCGATCCCGAAGGCTCTCTCAACGGCGATGCTGTTGCGGGTACCCCAGCTTTGGATAAAGGCGCCTTTGACCAGAAGGGAGCCCACTGTGTCGACTAACCCCCGGATATTGCCCTTCTCCACCAGATAGCTGCCGTTGCCGGTCAGCATCATGATTTCGCCCAGCCCGCCGGAGTTGTACGTCACCACCATTTTGCCGAAGATCAGCCCCTCCAGCGCCGTCATGCCGAAGCCCTCTTCAATCAGACTGGGGATAACCAGGATATCCATAGCCGGATAAATCTGCTGAACCTGCATTTCGAAGGATTGGAAGTAAAAGCGCCCCAGGAGCCCGGACAGCCGGATCTGCTCCAGACATTTGGCGTAATAGCCCACATCCGTCATTTTGCCTGCCACCATAAACCGGAGATCGGGGTAAGTTGCCCCCAAATCAATGGCCATCTGGATGAAATGCTCCAGACCCTTGTTGGGATAAATATCCGAGGATACGTATCCGATGACCCGGTGAGAGTCATTCCAGCCAATTTCCTCGCGTTTGCCGCTGCGGTAGACGGACCACTGCCCCCGCTCCAGCTCGTGGTCATTCCAGGAGGGGTACAAGATGCGGATTTTGCCTTCGCCCGGGGTTCCCCGGAAGGGCTGGAGTGAAGCATGGGATATTCCGATGATCCAATCCGAATACGCGTTGATGATTTCCGTTGAATAAGATGTGTAACGGTTGCTCTGGATCTGCTCTGTCATCATCCAGCCTACGGGAATCCCCAAGGAGCGGGAAATCCAAGCAGGCATCAGATTGACACAGGTGTTGACAATAGCCAGGTCCGGGTGCCGCTCCAGCATAAGCGTCAGAAGCGACTGGACCGCATCCCCGTTATCCCGGATGAATCCCTCCAGCTCTTGGCGGAAGTAAGGTCCCGGCGCATAGACTTCGTAAAAGTTGGGGTACGAAATCACGATGGTGGAGATGCCCCTTGCTCTTGCCTCCGCTGCAAGCAGCCCTTCGCTGGGCACAACCAGCGTGCAGTCATGACTACCCCTCAGCTCGGTGGCAAAAAACAGCAGAAGCTTCTCCGCTCCGGTAATATGCGTGTCGGAGCAAATGTGGGAAAATAGCATGATGTTCAATCGGATGGCGGTCATGTTTGGCGTATCACCTCCTAAGAGTTTTGCAGGCGGCGAAGACCGGTATTCCGGCTTCCGCCGGCCGCAGCCCCTTCGACGAACAGACCCCATCGGCGTTTGGCGGGTGTTCTGCGAATAGTACAATATATTAGGGAGACAACCTACTGGGCACGACAGTTGACCCTCCGGCATTCGTACAAATTTTGGAATGGCCGGTTTTGTCCAAACGGGTGTTCAGATGGGAAGCCGCATTTTCCCATAAAAAGGCGGCGAAACGGGAATAGGGAAGGCCGCTTCCATTATTCCTTGCTTCGCCGCCCCGGGAAGGCGGTCCGACAATGGGCGGACCGGCCCCGCTTCACTGTGCCAGGAAGCTCTGCCCATCCTGCATCCCCTGGGCGAAGCCCTGGTTAAAGCCGGTATCATACCCATTGTTGAAGGCCGCGAGCGCCTGGCGGGACATCACGCCCGGTTGGCGTCTTTTGGCCGCTTTTACAGCGCGCGGGGCCTTGGCGGCCGGTTTGCTTCGTTTGGTTCTCCTCTTCGCGGCAAGAGGCTTTTTCGGTCTGGCGCGGAGACCCTGTTTTTTGCGTTTGGCTTTCATGCGTCTACCTCCAGGTATAGGACTGCCGGGCCCGAAGGACCGCCAGCGCATGACCGTTATTCGATGCGTACTTTATCCTATGCCCGAAGGGACAGCAATCCCTCCGCTTACGCCCCTTTGTTGAAACAAAAAAAAGACCCGCCCGGGATAACCCTTTGGCGGAGCCTTTTGCCATGCCTCAGTCGGAATAGGCTTCGGCATTGAAGCTCTCCGGCCCGACTCTGGTGGGGAATACCTCCAGAAGACCGGGAGTGCTGACATACGCCTGATAAATAAGGAAGCCTTCATTAGGCGGATTGAAATCGACACCATTGGCGGTAACGACAGTTGTGGTCAAAATGAGGGTACCCACCGGCAGGCTTTCGGTAACCGAGAATACAAGGGTGGGGACACCGCCCACTACCCGGAAAACAGTAATGGTAACAGGCGTCAGAACCGCAATTAAACCGGATACCGTTACAGTTGCAGTAAAGTGCACCCGCAAATTGGGGCCTGCGCCAGCCACGTTCAAACCGAGTGTACCGAACAATGCCGGTGTGGCACTTACCGGAACTGCTATCGATCCTGCCGTACTGGCGTTTTGCGATACCTGTTGATCTAACAGAATGGCCATAGTTCCACCTCCTTCCCTATTGCTTCTACAACATATGCTTAGCTCGGATTGAGGAATGGACATTCATCCACCGGGACTGAAAAAGGCTACTGGCCCCTTACATAGGTTCAGCCGGGAAAACAGTGCCCAAGAGCTGGAACAGTCTGGACCGGAAGGAGTGGTCCCGGAGGGTGCGGTGAAGCCCGCGGACGGCAATCCGGTTGCGCTCCGCCTCGTTATGGAGGTAATAATCGGCCAGATTCACAAATTCGGCTGCAGAAGCGTAAGGGATGATTTCCTGGCCAGGGGTGTAATACAAAGCCAGATCCTCCCGGACATCCGTCAGCTGAAGCGCACCGCAGGCGGCGATTTCATAGGTGCGGGGATTGATGGAGCGGCCTTCGATATTCCTGGCATTTTTGCTGTAAACGGGGTCCACGGCCCCACGGTGCAGGTTGATCACCAGCTTGGCTCCGTTGTAGAACTTGACTGTTTCATCCACCGGGGTCCATGACAGCCGGATGCTCCCCGCCAGCTTTTCGTAGCCGGCCAGGCGTTCCCATAAAGCGCCGATAATAACAATCCTGTGCCGGGCCAAAAAGGGGGTGATTTCATTAAAAAATCCGATCCGGTTGGGAAAACCGTTGCCAATGAAGCAGATATCGCTATGGTACCGGTTCTCCACCGCCATCGGGCGGTAGATGTCAGTGGAGGCGGCCAAGGGCAAATAATGGGTCCGGGGATTGCCGGCTTGACGGTAGAGCTCCACGCAGTTGAGCTCATGGGTAAATACATAATCGTATTGGACAGCCACCGAAGGGGTCCAATCGGTAAAATAGGGATCGTCGGCAAACCAAACCGCCGTCCGGATGCCCTGGGCGCGGATCTGGGCGACCATCTCCAGATGATTCTCGGGGAACACATGAAGACCGTTCATGACCAGCACCAGGTCGGGACGGAGCTCGGAAGCCAGGCGGTACAGATCCCCGGGATTGCCTGTATACGGCTCGCTGACCAAGGCGGACAGCGCCTCCTCCACTCCCCGGTCGATAGCTTCGAATCCTTGCCGGATGTACAGCACCCGCAGAGGCAGAACCGGGTAAACCGGCGAACTGACGGTCTGCAGGACGCTTTGGCAGCATCCGGTCCGGTAACCGTGGGACCGCCCGGCGGCATAACCGGATTCATAGCTCAAGGCGGATTGCCTGGATTTACGCCGCCCGTTTCGTATGCTCATGTGGATCCCCCCGCTTCCTTCAGATGTACCGGGACGGATGGGCCCTCATCCAATCCCGCATCTCGGCAAGCATGGTCCGGTACTCCGGAACCAGAAGCGCAGCCTCTGTTCTGGTGCAGCGGAGTGTCCTGTCCTGGCGGAAGCGGCCGTCGGGCACAATAACCGCATCGGTTTTGCCGAACATGTTCTGGAACAAACCCAACAGCTCGTATTTGCTGACCTTCTGGGGAGCGGTGAGATGGACCAGCCCGGAGGTGCCGGCGGCGAGCATCTGCTCCACGGATTTAGCCAGCTGCAGCGTCGTGACCCCGTTCCAATAAACCTCTGTATATCCTTTGACCTCACCCTGCTGCGACATAAACCAGTCGAACAAGCCGATCCGGGTGCTGCGGATTTCCGGTCCGATAATGGAAGTCCGGACTGTCAGATGCGGAGGATGGCGGACCTCGCCCATGGCTTTGCTGATGGCGTAAACGGAGCTTCCGTCCGGCAGGTCAAACTCCGTATAGTCCCCCTGCTCCCCGGAAAACACACAATCCGTGCTGATATGCACCAGCTTCCCGCCCCATTCCTCCAGCTTCCGCCGCAGCAGATGGGGGAGCAGGCCGTTCACCTGGTAAGCCAGCCTTTCATGCTCCTCCGCATCCCGGTTCAGGATGCCTACGGCGTTTATCACCACATCGGGACGCAGCTGGTCCAACAGTGCCGAAACCTGTCCCTCGTTCCCGGCATCCAGGTACAAGGCATGGGGGTCCTTCCTGTCGCGGGAGGTATAACTAACCTCCCACCCTTCTTTCCTGCGGTAATAATCCACCAGCACATGGCCCGCCATACCGTTGCCGCCCAAAATGCACAGCTTCATCACGATCACCACCTCGTGTCTTCATGAAATTTAGTCTGCAAACACACTGCTCAAAAGCGATTGAATGCGTTTGTGGTACGTATGGTCCGCTAATGTCCGCCGCAGCCCGCGCAGGGCAATCTCCCGCCGCTCATCCTCGTGATTGAGATAATGCCGGATTTTCTCCATACAGTCCTCGGGGGATGCGAAGGTGACCACTTCCTCGCCGGGCTTATAATAGTTCAGCAGGTCGCTCCGTTCGTCGGTCATCTGGAATGCGCCGCTGGCGGCAATCTCGAAGGTCCGGGGGTTTACCGAAAGGGCCGGAATTTTGCGGACATTGCAGTTGTAGGACTCGTCGTCGTAGGCTCTATGCACATTCAGTACAATGCGGGAGCCAAAATAAAATTTGGCTGTTTCCTCAGGGGTAAGCCATACGCCGGACTGGATCCGGGGACCCAACCGCGTGAAGGCGGGCAGGCGCTCCCACCACCAGCCGGAGATCAGGGAATTGCAGCTTTCCAATGCCGGCAGGATTCTGCTGACGAAGGAAACCCGGTTCCAATAGGCGGAGCCGATAAAGCTCACATCCCGGCGGTAGGTGGTTTCCACAGGCTGAGGCCGGAACACACCCGGATTGGCCCCCAAGGGCAAATAATGGACCCGGGAGCAGCCGATGGATTGGTAAAAGGGAACGCAGTTCAGCTCCAGGGTGAACACATCGTCGTAATGCACCGCAATCTTCTCCGTCACATCCACGTAATACGGATCGTCGGTAAACCAGACCGCTGTCCGGACACCCCGCATCCGCAGCGCATCCACCACCTGCACGGGCAGCTCCATTCCCTCCAGAACCAGCACCAGCTCCGGCCTCATCTGATCCACCAGCTCCAGAATAGGCCCAAACGGCGATACGGCAATGCACTCTCTGGCATTGGCTTGCAGGGCCTCATATACTGCCTGATCAATAGGAGAATAAGGGACGCCCTTGCCGGACATAACGAACAGCACCCGGATATCCCATACGTTCGTCACCTGGGGAGGCGCCTGGATCAAAACCGAATTGCTCCTTCCCCAGCTGTAGCCGTAGTCGAAGCCCAGCCGGAAGCCCGCCGCCCGTTTCTCCTCCAGTACGGCAGCTGATGTTGTTACCGCTGCCGTGGAGCCTGCAGGCACGGGGCTCCCTC
>JAEWAA010000424.1 GCA_023391955.1 Bacillota bacterium
GTATTGTACATGCCGAAAACGTAGGTCATCAGGTTGCCCTTGGCGGCCAGCACCACACACAGGACGCCAGTCAGAAACACCGAAAAACCAAACAGCGTATCCTTCATGAGGACGGTCAGCACAATGGCCATACCGGAGAATAAGCTTAACCAAACCAGTTCGTATAAATTCCAGCCGCCCGCATATGTTTTCATAGCTGTTGCCTCCTTTTGTTGGCTCAAATTAACTTTTTTACTTTTTGTTAATAACATTTTGTTAATATCAATAATAGCAGGTGGCTGCGCCGATTTCAAGTGATTTTATTCCTTTTTTTCAGTGGTACGGACTGAGAATCCGCTATTTGTCAAAATAAAGGGCTCTGGGAAATCTAGCGGACACAGGAGCCGCTATTGACCTTCACCAACCAACAAATTAAGGTTTTTCCGCAACATAACGTCTCCTCTGTCCGCAAAAAGAACAAAACACCAGATTTTAGCCAAATAGAGGCTCCTGAGTCCGCAACGGCAACAAAACTCCCTACGCAAAAAAACCGCTGCAAGCAGCGGTAGAGATCAAGCATATGCGATGGCAGGCGGAGCCGGACCGATGTGCTTCCATGTGCCGTGCAGCTTTCGTGCCGTTAGCTCTTCTTGGCATGTTTCCTCTTCTTGGACTTCCCACCCAGCTTGTTGGCGCCCACTCCTCCACTGCCTCCGCCAACCGCCTGCTGCTGCCGGGTGCCCTTGCTTTCGATGGCAGCGTTGGTTCCGCCTGCGCTATGCCGGCCTCCTCCACTGGCCACTTGAGTGGCAGAGGATTGCCGGCTGCCCTTAGCCAGCTTCACCACTTGGTCATTGACCACAATGACCGCTTCCTTCTCCCGCGTGGAGCCATGTTTGCCTCCATAACGGTGCTTCCCGGAGGAACGGTCCCGCGGTAGGTCTCCCCTGTTGGAGGCCTTGCCCCCTGCACCGACACTCTCCTGCTGCCAGGTGTTCTTGGAGCCGATAGCCGCATTGCTTCCGGCAGCACTGCTTTTCCCCGCACCGCTGGCTATCTGGGTGGTATTCGGAGCATTGGTAAACTGCCGGTTATAAACGAACACCACCCGATTGAACCCTCTCAACGGAACCCTTGAGACAATCCGGCTCCCCGGCTTTTTGACTATAACCACAAGCTCTTCCCTGCTGCACCCCACGCTCTACCATCCCCTTCGGATAGATTCAGAGATTCCGAAGCAGCGTTGTCACCCGTCTCCCGCAGCTCCTCAGTGCAGGCTATGAAAAAACGCAGGGTTTGGCATGGTCATCTTACTCAACAAGGCAAACAAATGGCAATTTTTTGATCCGGCGCCTCTTATCCGCACCGCCTGCTATTCCCGGGTATAGCCGCTTATCTTGAGATGGGATTGGAAAATATCCATGGACGACGGAAGCTGCTCCTTGGCCGGCCAGCTATCCTGTTCCCAGATGCCGGAATGCTTCAACGCCCGGGGACAGTGGATAAAGCACTCCTCCACCTCCACCACAATGCCAAGCAGGGGCGCTTTGCCTTTCAGCTTCAGCAGCTCCAGCACCGGATGCTCCTTAATCACCGTGGCACGGCCGTTGACCCGCAGCACCTCTTCCATGCCGGGAATAAGAAACAGCAGCCCCACGTGGGGATTCTCGAGAATATTGCATAAGGAGTCCACCCGCTTATTGCCGGGCCGCTCCGGAATAACCAGCTGCTGCGGGTTGGCCACATGGACAAATCCGGGTGCATCGCCGCGCGGAGAAACATCACAAGCCCCGTCCCGGCTGGAGGTGGATAGGAACATCATAGGAGACTGTCCGATAAAGCCTTTAGCCTCTTCGCTGATCAAACCGATGCTTTTTTTGACGACGGCTTCATGGGGTGTCCCCACCAATTCCCGCAGTTCCTCCAGAGATTGGACCGTACAGAATTGAACCTCCAGTCTACCCATTGCAAACAGCTCCTTTTCTACGTATAGCGTATAGCATTCCATATTCTCAAGCTTCCGGCCCCGTTAGCCCAACGCCACGTCCAAAATCATCATCACCAGAAAGCCGCCCATCACACCGAACGTCCCGATGTTGGAGTGTTCCCCCAAGTGGGCCTCCGGGATCAGCTCCTCCACCACAACATACATCATCGCGCCTGCGGCAAAAGCCAGCAGCCACGGCATATACGGCATAATGAAGGCCGCTACCAGCACGGCCAAAATGCCGAAGATCGGCTCCACAATACCGGACATGCTGCCCATGGCAAAAGCCCGCCGGGTGCTCATGCCCTCCTGGCGCAGCGGCAGCGATATAGCCGCCCCCTCCGGGAAGTTCTGGATGCCGATGCCGATAGCCAGCGCCAAGGCGGAGGCGTAAGAGGCCGTATCCCCCTGCTGCGCAGCCAAGGCGAAGGACAGGCCCACCGCCATTCCCTCGGGGATATTATGCAGGGTCACCGCCAGCACCAATAAGGAGGTGCGCTTCATGGAGGTGGACATACCCTCCGGCGTATTGCCTGAGGGATGGAGATGGGGAATGAGCCGGTCTAGCCCGTACAAGAAGAAAATCCCCAGTATAAAACCTCCGGCGGCGGGAATCCAGCCCATTTGCCCGTTGGCCTCCGCTTCTTCAATGGCAGGGATTAAGAGGCTCCATACCGATGCCGCAATCATGACCCCCGCTGCAAAGCCGAGAAATATCTTCTGCACTTTCCCGCTCATGGTTTTGTGGAAGAGGAAGACCATCGCCGCTCCCAAGGTTGTCATCAGGAAGGTAAAGCCTGTACCGCTTGCTGCCCAAATCAACGATTCCGCCATATTCTCACCCTATCCGTACAAGGTTGTAACACCAGCATTATAGCACACTTGCCGTTCATACGAAGCTTATTCGGCTATGCAGCCGGACATGCCAACCAACTGCGTCAACCCTACACGGCCCCTGTATAAAAGAGAAAAGCATCCACTCCGGATGCCTTGTCTTGTTATAAGATATCTTCTTATTCGCCTGCCCTACTCCATATACACCCACAGCCCACCTACCCAGGTGTTTATCTTGGCCCAGCTCCCTTTTTGGGCAGTGGCGCCCACCGTCTGGGGAGAAAGCGCATAGCGGGTGCGAATCATTTTGCCGTCGGAATAGGTGTACAGCTGGGTATGGCCGGACAAGTCCAGAGTAAACTCTCCCGGGACCTCCACATCATCCGTTTCAACGGCAAGGGATATATTAATCCCTTCGGCCATTCCTTCCGCCAATCGGTCCAGATAATCCGGATCAGACAGCCTCCGGTCCTCCTCCGGGTTGGTCATAAAGCCCATCTCCACCAGAACGGAGGGCACGGTGGACCAATTGAAGCCCGTGAGATCCGAACGGGGCACGGTGCCTCTGGAAACAGCTCCCGCAGCATCCACCGCCTCACGGAGGATGATCCCGGCCGCCGCCTTGCTGCGGTTAAACACCTCGCCGCTTTCCTCCGTCCACGCCGGATACAACAGTGAAATCCCTTGGACCTTCGAGGAATCGGCCCCGTCGGCATGGATGCGCACGGCCAGATCCGCTTCGGCCACGTTGCACATTTGAGCCCGCTCCACATTGGAGATATCCACATCATGGGATTCCCGGGTCATCACTACCTGATAGCCGAAGGCCTCCAGCTTCTCCTTCAGCAGCACAGAGGCCTCCAGGGTCAGCACGTATTCCGGTTTCTTCGTCTGGACGCCACGGGTGCCGGAGCTGACCTTGGCCTTCATCTCCTTGGATTCCGGGGATACCGGCTCCAAGGCGTTATTGCCATACTGCTGGTGCCCCGGGTCCACACAGACCGTCTGCTGATTCCCGGGTTTGGCATCAGCCGATGCCGGCAACATGGCGGCAACCAGCAATGCCGCAAGGATCAAATAACCATATTTCATAAACCGGCCAATGGATATCATGGTATGTTCCCCTTTTTTTACGTGTACAAGGTACGATCTACTTCTTCTCTTCAATCCAACTGGTTCCAAACCAGGTTTCGATCAAAATCCAGTTGCTCCAGCGCTTCAGCGCCGTTACCTCCTGAGGATTCACCTGTCCCAGCAGCAAGTTGGTTTCCGCTTTGGGGTAGCTGTAGAGGTTGGTTTGCTCCTTCAGGCTGATTTTCCCGTTGGCGTCCTCTGCATGTCCCGGAAGATAATCCGTTTGCTTCAAGCAAACCCACTTCGGCCCCATCCATGTGGGAATCCGTACCCACTCCCCCAACCGGGCATCGGCTGTGACCTGCGTGCTTCCCAGCTCCGCACCGGTGGGGAAGGACTCGCTGGGGCGGTTGTACAGCTGCACCGGCTTCAGCAACTGGAGCTGTTCCTGCACCGGCTGGACGGGATAACGCCCATTCCAGAGCTTATAGCCTTCCGAAGCCAGATACAGCCCCATCGTCTGGTTTTCCCCCCAGATTTCATCGAACGCCCACAGAGGCACCTCCGTCTCCTCCTGGTAATGCCCCAGCTCGGCTGTAAAGCCCGGACGTCCGAATTGGGCAATGAACCAATCCGTGTAGCCTCCGCCGGAAGGGTCTGCCGCAGGCTGGACCTGGCCGTAGCCGGTCATCCGGGTGATGGTATTGGCTATGCCCTTATCCCGGGCCAGGTTCTCCGGAGCATTGTGGAAATACCAATACAGAACCTCCCCTGAGGTGTGATAGGACAGGGTGATTTCCGGATCCGCGTTATACGTGAAATGGATCATGCTCTGCGCTTCGGCCGTATCCGCCGGCTCCGCGCCTTTATAGTTCTTATACATGGGATAAGCGGGCGAATTCCGGATGCCTATCCACATGGCGGGATATTGGCGGTTGATGTCTATACCCTCCGCATTGGCTTTCCACCGCTTAAAATTATAGCTGCCACCGTTCATGCTAAGCAGGTAGGAACGGTAGTATTCCGGGAAGGCGCCGACTCCCTCCTGCTGGAGTGTCACCCCGTCCGGATTGACCATGGGCACAAACCAAATGGAGCAATTATCCAACAGCTCCCGGACAACATACTCATCATACTTCATGTTATGCTCGTAGGCATAGGCATACCGGTCAATCATATACAGAATCAGATTCGTGCTGATCCATTCCCGGGCATGCTGGGAGCCATCAATAAGAATGGAGGCTTCGCCGCGCCCCAGCTTCAGTGCTTTTATGTCACGGCCGAAAACGGTGGTTCCAATGGTCTTCAGCTGAATTAAATCCGGATACGCCGCCGCCAGCCGGTTCATATCCTCCAGCATCAAGGTATAGGAATATACCTGATACGGGTCCACAATATCCTTGCCCGTTCCCTCCGCTTGGACATAGCCTGTACCTGCGGGCCCTGTCCAGATAACTGCTCCCAGTACCATAGCTGTCAGCATCCGCCGCAGCTTTCTCTTTGGTTTCTCTGCTCCCATGATCGCTCTCCGATTCCGCCAGGTTGACCTTGCTTTTCCGTATAGTTCCAACACTTCTTGTACATATTAATAGATTTTCGTCAAAATATCTATATTTTGGACAAAATTTACGCAAAAATTTTGCGGAAAACGTTGCAACTTGTTGCAATTTGTAGGAAGTTTGCCTCGCAGGGGCATTTTGTTGTGGGCGGTGGGACGGCGGGATGGTGCGTCAGCAGGTGGCGGATGAGGGAGAACCGGGGAGTGGAGAACACAAGGGTGGGAAATGCCGAGTTAGACCCGTTGGCGTACTTTGTGAAGCTCCTGCATGCTAACAGTGTTCGCTTACGGAACTGAGCGACTCTTAGCCGCATAAAAAACCGGGTTTGGAAATCTAACGGAACTCAGCGTACCTTAGCACAGTAAATGAGTTGAAAAAGGGTCTCCAGCAGCGGCTAAGGGTCTTCTAGTTCCGTTACGGCAAAAAACAGCCGATTAGGCGGTTTAAGAGTCTCCCAGTTCCGTTAGAGCAGCGAGCACTCGTTTCCTGATTCAAATATAATCTTGCAGGAAACTGCCGAGAAGATGGTGAATATACGCATAACACAACGACGAACCGGCGAGGAGACCACTATGGATCGAAGAATCATTATTGCAGGCACAGGCAGCAGCTCGGGGAAATCGACGGTTTCGCTGGGGCTGATGGGAGCCTTCCGCAAGCGGGGGA
>JAEWAA010000457.1 GCA_023391955.1 Bacillota bacterium
GCTTAACACAATCCCGTCGCTTAGCTTGAAGCGGGCCTGTAAAGGATACACGATGAGCACAAACACCGGAATGGTCCATAGATGAAAACCCAACAGCAGAAAAATAACCGAAGCGATTAACAGCCCCGACAAAGAAGCGGCAATCCGCACCAGAATGGTGTTGAGACTCCGCTTCAGAGTAACGTCAATGCCTAACACGGCTATAAGTCCGGTGCTCAAGGCATAATCCAAATGCAGCAGCTTGGCGGCCAGAATGGACAGATAAACGGCAGCCGCCGTTTTGACAAAACGGATTCCCACGATCCCACCCCTTTCAAAACCTCATATTAACACCGTCTGCCGCTTGGTGTAAATGAGCGGATTTGTGAAGATCCATCCCAGGGGAGGGTCACTTGCCTGCCATCTGTTTGCGGTATTCCTTGGGGGAAACACCTGCTATTTTATTGAACATATGCGTGAAATAATTGGAATCATTGAAGCCCGTAGCCTCCGAAATTTCGAATATTTTCATATCGGTGCTTTTCAGCAGCAGCTTGGCTTTTTGCACCCGCAGATTCTGGATGTAGCCGGTGACACTTTCTCCCGTTTCTTTCTTGAACAGGTTGCTGAAATAACTGGGATTAAGATGCACATGGGCCGCCACCTCCGCCAAGCCGCATCCTCCCATATATGTTTCTTCCATAAACCGGATGGCCTGCTTCACCGGATTGTCATTTTTGCTGGCCAGCCAATGATTATAGGACTCCAGAAACTCATGGATGTATACCTGCAGCCAAGCGGCGATATCCTCCGGAGTCACGCATTTGTAGACCGTATCCCATTCGATGGGGTGTACGGCCATTTGCCATTCGGGAAACTGGACCTGCACCAGCCGCAAAATGGCGGATGCCAGCAGCAGTGCTTCGATTTTGGCGGTTTGCGGGGGCAGCTGACTGATACGTGCGGCTTGCTCCTGCAGCTCTCTGCTCAGCCTGCCGTTATCCTCGGACATCAGCCAGGTTACAATCTCCGTTTCCTTCTCATATAACGCTGTCTGATTCAGGAGGGATTCATTAGTGGAGGCATACTCTCTGTCCCCCTCCCGGCAATACCGTTTGTAGCCTTCCCGCAGTTGCTCCAAACTGCCGCATTCCCCTTGAACGCTGCATTCAAGCATAAGCCGGAGATATTGCTGGACAGACTCGGAGAGGACCTGCTGCCAGGAAGAGGCGGTGTCCGGCCTGGAAGCATTCCGGTCAATTAATAATGCCCATTCCGAAGCGTTCAACGGAAACAGCCGGAAGCCTCCGGGAAACCATTTATTCAAGTGTTCTCCCGCAATATTCACGAAAGCAAACTGCAGGAGCGGCACATCCTGGGCGGAATAATGCTTTTCCGGAGGAAAATAAGTGGGAATACGGAGCACAAACAGCTCACACTTCCCCATCCGACGCAGCAGTGATTCCACCTCTGCATTGTTGCAGGGCATCCCCATCATCGCCGAACGCAGCTCACTGTCCTCATGCTGCCGCTTCCAGCCCTCCACCACAAGCTGGGACTGGCTCTCTTCAATCAGCTGCACATAAATCCGGTCGAGTAAGCTTAATATATCCGTTTCCACACACGGCTTCGTGATAAAATCCAGCACCCCGAACTTGACGGCAGCCTGGGCGTACGTAAAGTCCTTGAAGCCGGTGACAATCACAATTTTGGTCAGCCAGCCGCGGTTTCTGATTTCTTCGGCCAGCTGCAGGCCGTCTATATGAGGCATCCGGATATCGGTCAGCAGAAGATCCGGCACGTTGCCCTCCATTAATGACAAGGCATCCCGGCCATTGGCCGCTTCCCCTGTCACTACCCATTCGGCGGAACGTTTTCCCGCCAGCTTCAACAATCCCTTGCGGAAATTGGGCTGATCCTCCGCGACAAAAAGCTTGCCCTTCATCCGATCCCCCCTTCCCCGTTTTCCAGCTCAGCAGCCTGAACCGGAAGCGTCATGTGAACAACGGTTCCTTTCCCGGGACTGCTGGTAATCTCCACTCCATATTCTGGACCGTATACCAATTCAATACGCCGCAGCACACTTTTATAGCCAATTCCCGTTTTATTGCCATCAGCAGGCATCGCTTCCGCCTTCGTGAGAGCCTTAAGGGTGAATTGATCCATGCCGCAGCCGTTGTCGGCCACTTCAATATGCAGCGCCTCCTGCTGCATGTAAGCTTTAATCCGGAGCACCCGGTCCAATTCCATATCGCGGAAGGCATGCACAAACACATTCTCCACCACCGGCAGCAATAGAGACCTCATCATCCTCAAACTCAATAAGGATTCTTCAGCTTGAATAATGGTTTCAATCTCGCCGGTGAACAGCTCTGTCTGGATTTTAATGTAGTTTCTGATCTGATGCAGCTCTTCCCCCAGGGTGGTATCGGTTTGTACGGATTTCAGGGAATATTTCAGCATCTCCGAGATCGCGTTGATCAGAAGCGCTGCCTCCTCCTGGTCGTCGCCGTACAGCTTCCAATACAGCTCATTGAACAGATTATGCAGATAATGCGGATTCAGCTGAGCCTGAATAGCCTTCAGCTCCGATTCCCGCTGGCTGATCTGGGCTAGATAAACCTTATTGATCAGCTCGCTCACCTGCTCCGCCATACTGTTGAAGCTGTCACCGATATAACCCAGCTCATCGCCGGAGTCAACGCGCACACGGACTGAGAAATCGCCGGAACGCAATGTTCGAAGCCCCTGCATCAGATGTGCCAAAGGAGTCAGGAGCGTCCGGGTGGATATGGTAATCAGCAGCGCACTGAGCAGGATCACACCGATTCCGGCTGCGGCAAACACCTGGATAATGTCCTTGTTCTTTCTCTGAATCTCCTGCAGGGATGCCCCGCCGTACAGGCTAAAGCCCGCCGGAATGAGCTCGTGGCGGACAAACAGATAGGTGATGCCGTTCATTTTGACGTACCGGGGATAAGGTTCTTGTGTCAGCTGCATAAGCTGGCCCATCTCGCTTTGGTCGGCATTGGAGTAAAGCATACTGCCCATGGGCTCCAGCAGCAGCACCTTGCCGTTCTCCGTAATATCCCGCAGCACCTTGGAAATCAGACTTTCCTCCATCACCAAAACCATGGTCCCATAAGGCATCAGCTTATCATTTAGCATCCGCCTGGCGGCAACCAGAACAGTTCTGCGTCCGTCCGGATCAATGGTACTGGCCGCCTCTGCCCGGCCCCAGAC
>JAEWAA010000478.1 GCA_023391955.1 Bacillota bacterium
CAAAACCGTTATTATTCCCGACGAACGGGCAGGCTGTCCCATGGCCGATATGGTCAATGTGGACGGGCTGAAGAAGCTCAAGGCCCAGCACCCCAACGCCAAGGTGGTGGCGTATATCAACACGTCCGCCGAGGTGAAGTCCGAAACGGATATTTGCTGTACCTCCGCCAATGCCATTAAGGTGATTGAATCCGTTGATGCAGATGAAGTGATCTGGGTGCCGGACAAGAACCTGGGGGATTATGTACAGAAGCATACCAACAAGAAGCTGATTATCTGGGAAGGCTACTGCAACACCCATGATATGCTGACTGTCCGGGATGTAGAGGAAATGAAGGCTCAGTACCCTAACGCCCAGTTTGTGGTTCACCCCGAATGCCGGCCGGAAGTAGTTAAGCTGGGGGATTTTGTGGGCAGCACCACAGCCATTATCAAGTATTGCAAGGAATCCGACTGCCAGGAGTTTATTGTGGGCACCGAGGATGGGACCGGCTATCAGCTGCGTCTGGACAGCCCCCACAAAACCTTTCATTTCGCAACCAAATATCTGGTATGCCCCAACATGAAGGTGAACAATCTGAAGAAGGTCGCCAAATGTCTGGAGACACTTTCGCCTCAGATTTATGTTCCTCCTCATATTGCTGATCAAGCACGATTGTCATTAGAGCGCATGCTACTGGTTAAGTAGCATGCGCTACTTCCTTGTTAGAGACAGGTGAAAACGATGATCCCCCGTTATTTGATGGATGTGGATGTAAACCAGTTGCCCCGTGTGGAGACGGATGTGATTATCATCGGAGCCGGTATTGCCGGCTTGTTCGCCGCCATTAAGGCGGCAGAGGAGCGCAAGGTGCTGATGATCACCAAGAAGGCGCTCACCGAGAGCAATACCCGCTATGCCCAGGGCGGCATCGCGGCTGTAATTTCCGATGAGGATTCCTTTGCGTACCACCGCCAGGACACGCTGATTGCCGGGGCAGGCCTTTGTGATCATGCTGCCGTGGATGTGCTGGTCCAGGAGGGGCCTGAGGGCGTCCGGGATCTCATCAAGCTGGGGACCCAGTTTGATCTGGAGAACGGCGAGCTGGCTCTGACCCAGGAAGGGGCCCACAGCATGCGGCGTATCCTTCATGCTCACGGTGACGCAACCGGAGCGGAGATTGTCCGTGCGCTGTCGGAGAAGGCCTTAAAGCATCCCAATATCGAAATATGGCATGATCATTTTGTTGTCGACCTGATTACGAATCAAGGCGAATGCTGCGGTGCTCTGGTTATCAAACCCAGCGGAGAGAAGGTTGCCGTCCATGGTTCCGCCACTGTGCTGTGCTCCGGCGGTGCGGGCCAGCTTTACCGCTACACGACCAATCCCGAAGTCGCCACCAGTGACGGCATGGCCATTGCTTACCGTGCGGGGGCTTCCGTACGGGACGTGGAATTCATCCAATTTCATCCCACCTCTCTATGTTATCCCGGCGCTCCCCGGTTCCTGATCTCGGAAGCGGTCCGCGGCGAAGGAGCCGTGCTTCGGAATATCCGCGGCGAGCGTTTTATGGAGAAATACCACCCCCAGCTGGAGCTGGCTCCCCGGGACATTGTGGCCCGGGCGATTGTCAGTGAGATGGAGCTTACCAAATCCACTTTTGTTTATCTGGACATTACCCATGAATCTGCGGAAATGGTCAAAAACCGTTTTCCCACTATATATGAAACCTGTATGCAATTTGGCCTGGATCTTGCCACCGACTGGATTCCTGTGGCGCCTGCAGCCCACTATATGATGGGCGGGGTGGAAACGGATCTCTTTGGGGAAACTACCCTTAAGCGGCTGTTTGCCTGCGGTGAGGTTTCCTCTACCGGTGTGCATGGAGCCAACCGTTTGGCCAGCAACAGCCTGTCTGAGGCGATTGTATTCGGACGGCGGATTGTGGGCAAGGTGCTGCAGCTTACGGATAAGGTTCCTCTTCCGGAGGAGCTGGAGAACCTTCAGCGCAAGGAGCCTGTCCACCAGGCGATTGTGGAGAAGCGTCTTAAGCTTCAGAAAATCCTGGTTCGTTACGCCGGCTTGAAGCGCAATGCCAAAGGCCTGCAGAAGGGCTATGAAGAGCTGAAGCGGCAGATGCCCATCTTCGACTCGGCATTGACCAAGCGGGAGGAGCTGGAGTTTGCCAATATGCTGACCTGCGCCCTCCTGATTACCCGTGCGGCGGAAATCCGCGAAGAGAGCCGCGGCGGCCATTACCGGGATGATTTCCCCGAGCGGGATGATCTGGTATGGCGCAAGCATGTGGTGTTCAACCGTGAAAAAGGCGTAATAGAGGAGCGGATATCCGATGTCTAACCCTTTCTTGAATGTACGGGCCCTGGAAGGCCAGATTCGTTTATGGCTGGAGGAGGATATCGGCTCCGGAGATATTACGACAATGACCACCATTCCCGAGGATCGCCAGGGTGTGGGCATCATCCACGTGAAGGAGGACGGCATTCTGGCAGGCATTCCTGTGGCTGAAGCGGTTTTCCGCGTGGTGGATCCCACCTTATCCTTCCGAGCCGTCCGTCAGGATGGGGAACGGATCGTGAAGGGTACAGTGCTGGCGGAGGTTCACGGCAGTATCCGCAGCATTCTGTTGGGAGAGCGCCTTGCCTTAAACCTCATGCAGCGGCTGTCCGGCATTGCTACCCGCACCCGCGAGTATGTGGATGTGCTGGACGGGCTGCCCACCAGATTGGTGGACACCCGCAAGACCACCCCTGGACACCGGACGCTGGAAAAGTACGCAGTGCGGGTCGGCGGCGGACAAAACCACCGCTTCGGGCTGTACGATGCGGTTATGATTAAGGACAACCACATTAAAGGCGCAGGCGGTATTACCCAAGCTGTGGCCGCAGCAAGAAGCCAGATTCCCCATACCATGAAGATCGAGGTGGAAGTGGAGGGTTTTGCGCAGCTGGAGGAAGCCATGGCCGCAGACGCGGACATCATTATGCTGGATAATATGAAACCGGCGGACATGAGCCAGGCTGTAGGCATTCTGAAAGCGAATAAGCCGCATATTCTGGTAGAAGCCTCCGGGAATGTGAATTTGTCCACGATCCGCGGCATTGCCGAGACCGGTGTGGATGTGATTTCCGTGGGCCGGCTGACCTATTCGGTGCAAGCGCTGGATATCAGCCTGGATTTGAATGAAAGGAAGGCTTAACCCTCATGATTCTGGTTGTGGACGTAGGCAACACCAATATCGTGCTGGGGCTCTTCGAGGGCAAAACCCTGGTGCAGAACTGGCGGATCAGCACCAACCGCCAGGCGACGGCGGATGAATACGGTCTGACGCTGTTTAGCTTATTCACCCACAAGGGAATGGCGCTGGAATCGGTGGAGGGTGTGATTATTTCCTCCGTGGTGCCTCCGCTTATGTTTGCCCTGGAGAGTATGTGCCGCAAGTATATCGGCCGTGAGCCTGTTATTGTGGGTCCCGGCATTAAGACCGGATTAAGCGTCCGTTACGAAAATCCCCGAGAGGTGGGCGCCGACCGGATCGTCAATGCCGTGGCGGCGTTGGAGCTGTACGGACCTCCGCTTATTATCGTAGACTTCGGCACTGCCACAACCTTCTGCTATATCGACGAAAAAGCGCAATATATCGGGGGAGCCATTGCCCCGGGCATTGGCATCTCTACCGAAGCCCTGTATCAGCGGGCCGCCAAGCTGCCCCGCATTGAGCTGGTGAAACCCAAAAGCACCGTAGGGCGTAATACCGTTACATCCATGCAGGCGGGCATCATTTTCGGCTATGCCGGGCAGGTGGACGGTATTGTCCAACGGATCAAAGAAGAGTTCGGCACCAAACCCACTGTAGTGGCAACCGGCGGGATGGCGGAGCTGATCGCCAAGGAATCCCGGAGCATTGAAGTTATCAATCCCATTCTCACGTTACAGGGCTTGCAGCTTATTTACGAGCGCAACCGCCCTTAGTTATGCTAATGAAAAGCCCAAGCTAATGCTTACGATGCAGGCTTTCCTTACGGAAAGCCCAAGCTAATGCTTACGATGCAGGCATTCCAAGAGGAATGCCCTCAGGAGGTATCATGGACAACGTATTGATCAGGGCGACCGCCTGGAACGGCCAGGTTCGTGCCTTTGCAGCCAAAACAACGCAAATCGTAGAGGAATGGAAGGAGCGGCACCAGGCCTCCCCAACTGCAGTCGCCGCTTTGGGACGAACCATCACCGCATCTGCCATGATGGGCGCAATGCTCAAGGGAGAAGAAAGGCTGGTTATACAAGTTAAGGGCGGCGGGCCCATCGGCCAGATCGTGGTGGATGCCAACGCCCGTGGGGAAGTCAGGGGGTATGTTGACGAACCGCAGGTAGATGTGGGCCCCAACGCCGTCGGCAAGCTTGATGTGGCAGCGGCTGTAGGAACGGACGGGTTTTTGTATGTGACGAAGGATCTGGGGCTGAAGGAGCCCTACCAGGGCAGCGTACCGATTATTTCCGGCGAGCTGGCAGAGGACTTCACCTATTACTTCGCCAAGTCGGAGCAGACACCCTCAGCTGTGGCGCTGGGTGTGTTGTTCGGCAAGGGGGACTATAAGGTGAAGGCCGCAGGAGGCTTCATCATCCAGCTTCTGCCCGGCTTGTCCGACGAGGAAATCGGCGAAATTGAAGATAAGCTTTCGGCACTGCCTCCCATTACCAGCTTGCTGGAGCAAGGACTGGAGCTGGATGAAATCCTGGCAACGGTCCTGGGCACCGTCCGCATATTGGATACCATGGAGCTTTCCCTCACCTGCAAGTGCTCCCGGGATAAGGTTATGGGCACTCTCATCAGCCTGGGTGCAGAGGAGCTGGAGCGTTTGGTGGAGGAAGACGGGCAAGTGGAGCTGAAGTGTCATTACTGCAATGAAGCGTATTTGTTCCAGGAGCCGGAGCTGCGCGGCGTAATTGAGCGGATCAGAAGCGCGGGGAATAACTAAACGCAAGACAGCCGAAGACAAGAGCTTAAGACAGAAAGACATCCGGGACTTTGAAGGGCCACCGTGGGATGTAAAGAGGAGTAATGGGATGAGAAACATCAAGCTGTTATGGGGGCTCGTCGGCTGTCTCGGGGCAACGGTG
Organism: Bacillota bacterium; assembly: GCA_023391955.1. GTDB lineage: Bacteria > Bacillota > Bacilli > Paenibacillales > NBRC-103111 > Paenibacillus_AR. The sequence goes on from JAEWAA010000478.1 coordinate 5,117, forward strand.
CTGGTACTTGGCATTTTGCTGGTGAAGGATGGAGCGGCCGGCAGCGACGAAGGAGTTCCGGGTGACCCGGCCGCGGGAGACCGGGTGGTGGCCAAAGTCGGCAGCAAAGAGTTCAAGCTGAGCATCCTGGAGCAGCAGCTGCTTCAGAAGTATGGATTGGAGCTGCTCAACCAGCTGTTGGACCGGGAGGTACTTCGGCTGGAGGCAGAGGAGCAGAAAATCAAGATCAGCCGGGAAGAGCTGGACGCGGAGCTAACCCGGATGAGCCAAGGCTATGACAGCGAGGAGCACTTTTACGACTCCATGAAAAGCCAGCTGGGCATGTCCAAGGAGGACATCCGCGAGGATGTGTACTATAAGCTGATCTTGGAGAAAATCGCGACGGCGGCGGTTACCGTAAGCAATCAGGAGATTAATCAGTACATTAAAGAGCACCCGGAAGAGTTTGCTGTCTCCTCTCAACTGCGCATCCAGAAAATCGTCAGCCAGACGGAGGACCAGGCCAAACGGACGCTGGAGCTGGCGCGCTCAGGCAAGGATTTTGGGCTCCTGGCCAAAGAGCGTTCGCTGGACACCTCCACCTCGTCGGACGGCGGGGATTTAGGCTGGCTGGAGGACAATGACCCGTTTATCCCCCAAGAGCTGCTGAAGGCAGCGCGGAAGATGAAGGTAGGAGATATCTCCGGCCCCATCAAAACCGCAGAGGGATACACCGTCATCAGGCTGAAGGACAAAAAAGACGTCAGCAAGGGAACCCCGGAGGAGATCAATGCCAACGTGCACCGGATATTGGCTCTCCAAAAGGCTCCCCCACTTGCGGACATCACCCAGACCCTGCGGGTGAAATACAAAGCCGAAATTGAGGACTCCGAACTGGCTCTTTGAGCCGGGGAGAGTCCTTTTTTGGTTTCCGGGCTGTTTTGGGATATCATTGAGGATGAAAATATATAGATTTTTTCAGTTTGGTGTTTTCTCAAGAAATCCAGTTGACAATTTGAGCCTGGCTTGATAATATGTAGACAGATAATACCTAGTAGATTACTCGGAATATCCATACAATTTCAGGAGGGATTTGGACATGGCGAAGTTGGTTCAGAATATCACGGATTTGATCGGCGATACACCGCTTGTGCGTCTAAACAGGGTTGTTCCCGAAGACAGTGCGGAAATCTATGTGAAGCTGGAATACCAAAACCCCGGCTCCAGCGTAAAGGATCGGATTGCCATCAGCATGGTGGAGGTTGCCGAGAAGGAAGGCAAGCTGAAGCCCGGTGATACCATTGTGGAGCCGACTTCGGGCAATACCGGCATCGGCTTGGCCATGGTGGCCGCAGCCAAGGGCTACAAGGCCATTCTGGTTATGCCGGAAACCATGTCCCTGGAACGCCGCAACCTGCTGCGCGCTTATGGCGCCCAATTGGTGCTGACTCCCGGAGCAGAAGGCATGAAGGGCGCTATCCGTAAGGCCGAGGAGCTGGCTGCAGAGAATCCGTCCTATTTTATTCCCCAACAATTCAAGAACCCGGCCAACGTTAAGGTCCACGTGGAAACCACCGGTCCGGAAATCGTGGAAGCCATCAAGAGCTTCGACGGCAAGCTGGATGCCTTCGTTGCAGGCATCGGCACAGGCGGCACCATCACTGGTACAGGTGAAGTGCTGAAACAGAACTTCCCGGGCGTCAAGATTATTGCTGTTGAGCCCAGCGCGTCTCCGGTGCTGTCCGGCGGCAAACCCGGCCCCCACAAGATTCAAGGCATCGGCGCAGGTTTTGTGCCGGATATCCTGAATACCGAAATTTATGATCAAATCATTCCTGTAGATAACGACGACGCCTTCGAAACCTCCCGCCGCGTAGCCAAGGAAGAAGGCATCCTGGGCGGTATCTCCTCCGGTGCGGCCATCTTCGCTGCATTGCAGGTTGCCAAACAACTGGGCAAGGGCAAACGCGTCATTGCGGTTCTGCCTTCCAATGGCGAGCGCTACCTGAGCACTCCGCTGTACAGCTTCGAAGATTAATCGAATGAGCCCCCAATGAAAATGATTAAAAAAGCTTGTCCGGGCGATCTGCCCAGGCAAGCTTTTTTTCGCTATATGAAGAGGTGTGCGCGGCCGCAGCTCCGTTCTTATGCCTTGAAGGTATCTACAAATGTCTTCAGACGCAGCATATTGTCCAAATTGGCTTGGGAGCTTTCCTTCATCCGGTTAAGGTCCTGCAGAATGACGCCGGATTGGGTGCTGATGCCCTCCAGAGAATGGGCGCTTCCGGCAATCCGCTCCGCTACATCCGTGGTTTGCCGGGTGACTTCCACGGAGGAAGCGCTGATTTCCTGTGAGGTGGCCGAAAGCTCCATCATTACATTCTGGATATGGCTGGCATCCTCCAGATACTTCCCGCTGTGCTCCATAAGGGATTCATAGCTTTCCAGGACATCCCGCTCGATAAAGAAGGTAATGCCCAGAGAGGACTGCACCAGGGTTTCCACGGAGCCGGTGATGGTTCCCGCCAGCCCCTCAATCCGCTTGACGGTGGACTCCGTATGCTCCGCCAGCTTGCGGATCTCCGAAGCGACTACCGCAAAGCCCCTCCCTGCTTCACCGGCTCGGGCGCTTTCAATGGCCGCATTCAGGGACAGCAGGTTAATCTGGCTGGCGATGCCGGAGATTTCCTGGGACAAGGACCCGATTTCCTTCACCTTCTCCAGATGGACAATGGCGTTATCCATCTCATTCTGGGTGGTCTCATACATTTCCCTGGTACGCTCTATGGAGGTGGCGGAATGCTCCTGGAGCATTCGCGCCCGGTCACTGACTTCGTTGGTGAGGGAGGCTGCATCCTCTGTCCGCAAGGCAATGGAGCCGATAGCTTGCTCCACCTGAGTCATCGCTACCGCGATCTGGTCAGCGGCTTGGGCGACGAATTCCATGGCTGCGGTCATTTCCCGGGTTTGGGCGTCCGTATCCTGGGCGATGTCCTTCACCTCGTCCGTGAGCGTGTCCATTTCGCCGATATGGACGGCAATCCGGTCTGTGGCCGTGCTGGCCTCCTGCACGAAGCTGCGCACCTGTCCGGTCCATTCATTCAAGGCCCCGGCCACCTGCCCGGTTTCGTCCCGGGTGGTCACTGGAATTTCCCGGATGGTGTAGCGGTTTTGCTCGTCCTTGCGGAAGGCGCGGGCGATTTCCAGCAGCGGCTTGGAGATGCGGGAGCTGATCCAGTATCCGATTACGGCCATAATGGCGCAGATTCCCGCAATGAAAAGGCCGGTCGCCATCATGCTGGATTTCAGATCCTTGTCCAACTGGCCCCGTTTCATCTCCACCATACCCTGCAGGTCATCCACATAGTTGCCTGTGCTGATGACCCACTTGTACGGTTCAAAATAGCGGGAATACGCCCGCTTCAAGGTAACCTTGGTGCCTCCTTCGGTCAACGGCTTCTCCCATAGATACTGGGTGTAGCCCTGAGCCTTGCCGGTGGTGGCGGCGCTGATGATGCCCTGAATCAGGGCGGTGCCCTCTGCATCCTTCAGCTCCAGACGGTTGGTGCCCTCTTGGTCCGGTGACATGGGGTGGGCGATGAGCGTGCCGTCAGTGTGGTCGATCCAGAAGTAGCCGCTATCCCCGTACCGCAGACTTTTGACGGCCTTGCGGGCGGAATTTTGGGCCTCCTCCTGGGTGATGATGTTGTTGGCCGCCTGGCGGTGGTAAGACTCCAGCAGATAATAAGCGGTGTCCACCTGGTTTTTGATCATGACATCGTACTGCTGGAAGAGGTCCGCCTCATACCGCGTCAGCTCCCGTTCGGTGTTTTTCTGCAGCATGGCGATATTGTACCAACCGAACAATCCGGTGAGAATCACGCTGCTTAAGACAAACGGTAAAAGAATTTTAAACCGAATCCGTCTCACTTATAACACTCCCTGCTTCTATGTATTGACTTTCATAAAACGAATTTAAACTTCATTATAGAATAAACCAACCCGTATTGAAATCGGATGGGGGAACCAGACTTTAAGAATTGTGTGACCAATGGCCATTTGTTAAAATGGGAGAAAGCTTGCGACACGTGAAGGAGGACAACCTGTTGACTGCAACTGCGCTGCAGGATTGGCAACGCTGGGCACCGGCGTACACCATGCTGCCGTATATAGAAACCCATCCATTGGACGGGCTGCCCGCCCAATGGGACGGGCTATGGGGAAGCTCCGCCAAACCCGCCTTTGTGCTGGAGAGCGGCAAGGGAGGGCGCTACACCATTGTCGGCTCCTCCCCCGTATCCATGATTGAGGGCAAAGGAACAGCCGCCGTTGTGACGGACTGGTCGGGCACCGGAAGGAACCAAGAGCAGCGGACGGGCAGCCCGCTCCCGCTGATCCGGGAATGGATGAGCCCGTATAAGGCCCCAACCGTGCCGGACATGCCCAAAATATGCGGCGGAGCCGTAGGCTACCTGAGCTATGATGTGGTCCGCCATCTGGAGAAGCTGCCGGAGCTGGCCCGGGATGATCTGGGTATACCCGATTATGTTATGCTTCGTTTCGAGGAGCTGTGGGTGGCAGACTTGCAGGAGCAGAAGCTCTATTGCTGTGTGCATGTTCCCCTTCTGCAGCAGCCGGATGAAGCGCAAACGGAGCAGCTCTACCGGACTGCCGCAGAGCGGGCGGCTGCCTTGAAGGCAGAGTGGGACCGGATGCTGCGTTCCCCGGAAGAGGAGCAGGCCCGCCGACGGGTGGCACAAATGCGGGATATTGTGGGCGGACAGGATTTGTCCATTGATCTGGACAGCATGGAAGGGCTCAAGCGAGATTTCGGCAAGGATGCCTTCATGCAGGCTGTGGAGAAAATCAGGGACTACATTGCCGCAGGTGATGTGTTCCAGGTGAATCTGGCCGTCCGCCAGAGCCGTCCGCTTTCCTCTCATCCCGCCCATATCTACGAATGGCTGCGGGTTTTTAACCCCTCGCCGTATATGGGCTATCTGCGCCTGCCCGGCTTCGAGCTGGTATCCGCCTCTCCCGAGCTTCTGGTGCAGCTGGAGGGAAACACCGTCCGCACCCGGCCCATTGCCGGCACCCGCCGCCGGGGAGCCTCCGACGAAGAGGACCGGCGGATGCGGGACGAGCTTTTGGCCAATGAAAAGGAACGGGCAGAGCATATTATGCTGGTGGACCTGGAGCGCAATGATTTGGGGCGGATTTCCCGGTACGGCACGGTGAAGGTGACGGAGCTGATGGGAATCGAGTATTATTCCCACGTCATGCATATTGTCTCCGAGGTGACAGGAGAGATCGCGGAGGGCAAGGATGCCTACGACGTCATCGCCGCAGCCTTCCCGGGCGGCACTATCACGGGGGCGCCCAAGGTGCGGACCATGGAGATCATCGAGGAGCTGGAG
>JAEWAA010000486.1 GCA_023391955.1 Bacillota bacterium
GGCGGAGCCGACGAGATTCGAACTCGCGGTCTCCTGCGTGACAGGCAGGCATGTTAGGCCTCTACACCACGGCTCCGTATAAAACCGAGAACTTTTTGGGAATTAAATTGCGGGGGCAGGATTTGAACCTGCGGCCTTCGGGTTATGAGCCCGACGAGCTACCGGGCTGCTCCACCCCGCGTCGTCAAAAAAGGTATAAGCTACGGAGAGAGAGGGATTCGAACCCTCGAGACGCTTGTGGCGCCTACACGATTTCCAATCGTGCTCCTTCGACCAAACTCGGACACCTCTCCATACAAGTCGAACGTTTGATATTGTAACCGACACAGACGAAAATTACAACTGCCGCAGCAAAATTTTTCTTAAAGCGCTTTACCGCGTTTCTGGCCGGACCTTTAATATATCATGATGATTTTCAAATTGCAACGGAATTTTCACGAAAATATAGGGAAAACCGGGGAGAATCCCTTTCCTGCCATGGAATTGCTCCGGTTGGCATGCTACACTAAAGCGGATGGAAACCGCGAGCTGTTGCTTACACAGAAAGCATCGACGCTTACGAAGCCGCTTTTCTTCGGAAAAGTTTTAAGGAGGAATTGTAATGTCTGTTCATATAGATCGCATGGATGTAGAACTGCTTGCCCCTGCAGGGGATTGGGAATGTATGCGGGCGGCGGTGGCCAATGGTGCCGATGCCGTTTATTTTGGAGTGGAAAAATTCAACGCAAGAGGGCGTGCCAATAACTTTACCATGGACGAGCTGCCGGAGATTATGGCGTTTTTGCATATGTACGGGGTGAAGGGATTTCTGACCTTTAATATTCTCGTCTTCGAAAATGAACTGGATGAAGCCCGCCAGCTGGTGGAGGCTTGTGTGGATGCGGGTGTGGATGCGGTAATTGTCCAGGATCTGGGCCTGGTGCGGATGATCCGCGAGATTTCTCCGGATTTCCCGATCCACGGCTCTACCCAAATGACCATTACCTCCGCCGAGGGAGTGGAGTTTATCAAGCCCTACGGCTTAAGCCGCGTCGTGCTGGGCCGGGAAAATAATATGAAGCAAATCCGCACCATCGGTGAAGCAGCCGTTATGCCGTTGGAAATTTTCGTGCATGGGGCCATTTGCGTTTCGTACTCCGGGCAGTGCCTGACCAGTGAAATGTGGGGCGGCCGCTCCGCCAACCGGGGCGAGTGCGCCCAAGCCTGCCGGCTGCCCTATGATCTGGAGGTAGACGGTGATGTGAAGCCTATGGGGGATGTGGCGTATCTGCTGTCCCCGAAGGACTTGGCTGCGCTGGAGCTGGTGCCGGAGCTGATCGAAGCGGGGGTTTCCTCCTTCAAGATCGAAGGACGGATGAAAAGCCCGGAATATGTAGCCAACGTCACCTCCAAATACAGAGCCGCCATTGACCGGCATCTGGAAGGCAAGCCTGTAGAGCCTACCGTAGAGGAAATGCGGGAGCTGGAGCAAAGCTTTTCCAGAGGATTCACGCACGGGTTCCTGAAAGGCACCAACCACCGCAAGCTTCTGGACGGCACCTACCCCAAAAGCCGCGGTGTTTACCTGGGCAGGGTCACAGAAGTGTTGAAGGACGCTGTGCTATGTGAGCTGGTCGGGCCCGTGAAGCGGGGCGACGGAATCGTGTTTGATGCCGGGGACCCCACTAAGAAGGAAGAGGGCGGACGGGTTTATGATCTCTGGTGCGGCGAGCAAAAGGTAGAGGGTGAGTTTCCCGAGGGTACGGTGCGGATCATTATGGGACGCAACGATGTGGATGTGGCCAAGATCCATCCCGGCAACCGCATCTGGAAAACCAGTGACTTGAAGCTGGACAAGCGGCTCCGCCAAACCTTCGAAACAGAGAAGCCGTACCGGGTTTTCCCGCTTGCCGTGCGTGTGGCCGGTTCCTTGGGAGAGCCGCTGCGTACCTGGTGGACGGATATGGAAACCGGCAATAGCATCTATAAGGAATCCGAGCTTCTATTGGAGCAGGCGATGAAGCGCCCTATGGACGAGGCATTTTTGGAGGAGCAGCTGGGACGGACAGGCGGTACACTTTTTGAGCTGGCCAAGCTGGAGGTCCATCTGAAGGGTGAGCTGATTCTGCCCATGCGGGAGCTGAACCGGCTGCGCCGGGAGGCGGTGGAGGAGCTGGAGGATGAACGGCGTAAACCCCCGGCGTATACCAAACGCCCCATCCGCGTATATGCGGATGCCCATCAGTATAAGCCGCAGGCTATGAAGCCGGAGCTGACGGTGTTGTGCAGGAGCATGGAGCAGGTGCGGGCTGCGCTGGAATGCGGAATCGGCCGGATTTATGCCGACTTTGAATTCATCAAGCAATTTCCGGAGGCGGTGGAGGCGGTACGTGCTGCCGGACCCGGGCATGAAATCGGCCTGGCTGCTCCGCGGATCCATATGCCGGGAGAGGGCGGATACTTCCGCAATATTCTCCGGCTGAAGCCGGATGCGGTGCTGGTCCGGAATACGGGAGCCCTGCAGGCGTTCCTGGAGAGCGGCAGGGAGAACCCGGCGGAGGAGCCTATGCCGGAGCTGGTTGGAGATTATTCGCTGAATATCGCCAACCATAAGGCGGCGGCTCTCTTTTTGGAGGCGGGCTGCTCCTGGATCGTGCCTTCTTATGATTTGAACATCCAGCAGATGACCGATCTGATGGAGCGCTCCGACACCTCCCGGATGGAGGTGGTGATCCAGCAGCATATGCCGATGTTCCATACGGAGCATTGTGTCTACTGCACTTTCCTGAGCGAAGGCACGGATTACACCAACTGCGGCCGTCCCTGTGAGGAGCACCGGGTATCCCTCAAGGACCGGGTCGGCTTCTCCCATCCCGTCCGGGTGGATGACGGCTGCCGCAATACCGTGTACAATGCCATCGAGCAATCCGGAGCGGAGTATCTGCAGCACTTTATCGACTTGGGCGTGTCCCGGTTCCGGATCGAGTTCCTGGAAGAATCGGCGGACAAGGTCCACGAGGTCATTAAGCTGTACCGGGAGGCCATGGCCGGCCGGATTTCCGGCACGCAGGTATGGAAAACGTTGAAGGCTACCAATCAATTGGGTGTAACCCGTGGGCAGCTGACGCGGTAAAAAACAGCAAGACTGTCTCATCGCCGTAGTGTGGCGGAGAGGCAGTCTTTTTTTGTTTCCGGGTGGAAATGGAATGGCGGGCTCCTGGTAAAAGAGGATGATAGCGGAAAGGGATTTCCGTTATCCCCTTCTCCACGGGACTGGCAGGCGGATAAGGGAATGGAATTTCCGCTAACATGCCTTTTTTATTCCCGCGTGCTGGGTCTACCCGTGAATAACGGAAAACAGCTTCCGCTATCGGAAGGGAAAAGGCTCCGGAGGCGGAATAGCGGAAGATCGCTTCCGCTATTTCTGTCTGGCGCAGAACCCGCGGCGGGGACGGTGTCCAAGCCGAATTTCGGACGATTATGGGAATCTGGCGGATAGAAGATAGGCGATAAGAGATAGGAGAATTCGCCAAATAGGGGAAGGGAACTGTCCGCTATTTCCCATGGAAGGGGCGGAGGATAGCAATAGAGGAAGTCACTCTTCCGTTATTGCGGTGGTTTATCTCCCTAAGCCCTAATTTGGTGGGCAATAGCGGAAGATTGACTTCCGCTATAGGCATCAAACCGGCGTTAACGCCTAAATAGCGGAAGAATAGGTTCCGCTATCACAACCACTGCGCATAAACGATAGACGGACATCACATATTGTCACAAATTAGACACATATTTTTAAGCTTGCTTTCAGATTTTTTTAAGCTGTGTTTAGAGTTCGATACGTATATTGAATTTGCCTAAGCCTCAAAACGTGTAAGCCAAAACATTCGAATATTTGGGGGGTAACCAAGTGTTAGAAGTGCGCGAGGTCAGCAAAATGTACGAAAACCAGCGCGGCGTCCGCCATATGGATTTCTCCATGAGCCGTGGGGAGATTGTCGGTTTTCTCGGACCCAACGGGGCTGGTAAAACCACCACCATGCGGATGATCACCGGGTATCTGAACCCGACCAAGGGACAAATTCTGGTGGATGGCTTGTCCATGGCCGAACATCCCAAGAAGGCACGCCGCAAAATCGGCTATCTGCCGGAAACGCCGCCTTTGTATCCGGAAATGTCCGTAGGTGCTTATTTGAAGTTTGTCGCCGATCTGCGGGACATCCCCGTCCGGGAGCAGCGGACCCGCATCGGAGAAGCGGTGGAGAAGCTGGGGTTGAAGGGGAGAGAGAAGCAGATCATCAAGGGTCTGTCCAAAGGCTACCGGCAGCGGCTGGGTCTGGCCCAGGCCATTCTGCACCAGCCTGATCTGCTGATTCTCGATGAGCCTACCTCCGGCCTGGATCCCAAGCAGATTATCGAAATCCGCCAGCTGATCAAGGAGCTGGGGGAAAAGCATACCGTCCTGCTCAGCACCCACATTTTGCCCGAGGTGAACACCCTGTGCAACCGTGTCCTGATCATCAACCAGGGCCAAATTGTGTTGGACGGCAATCCCGAAGAGCTGGGCGGGCAAATGGAGAACAAGTTCCAGGTTTCCCTGGAGATCCGGGGCGAGCGGGAGCATATCCTGCGGGAGTTGGCCTTGCTGCCCCAGGTAGAGGCCGTCAAGCTCCGGGAGCAGCAGGCTCCGGAGTCCGGCTCCGGCAGCGACACCTCGTCGCTTCTGGTATCCGCCAGAGACCGCACGGATATCCGGGAGGCCATCTTCTTCCGCATGGCGGAGCTGGGGCTTCCCATTCTCGAGATGAAGCGGGAAAATCTCAGTCTCGAGGATATCTTCCTGCAATTGACCAGCCAGGACCCATCCGTTGTGATCCGGGAGGATGGAGCTGCACCGCAGATCGTAGAATCCGCTGAAAACAGTGCTAACCCGACAGCGGATGCCGGCGAAACGGATCCCGATACAGGGGAAGGAGGCGAAACCCGTGCGTAGAACCTGGGCGATTTGCAAGAAGGAGCTTCAGATGTATTTTTATTCCCCGGTGGCATATGTGGCGTTTGCCTTTTACTTTTTGTTGGCGGGGTTCTTCTTTGCCAATGATTTTCTCTCGTCCTTCACCGTGGATATGCGTCCTTTGATGTCCAATATGATCCTGTTCTACCTGTTCGTCATCCCGCTTCTGACCATGCGTCTGGTGTCCGAGGAGCTGCGGCAGGGAACGGATGAGCTCTTGCTCACCTCGCCGGCCAGCCTGACAGAGATCGTCATGGGCAAATACTTGGCTGCCCTTCTGGTGCACTTCCTGCTGGTAGTCTTCAGCCTCCTCTATCCGGCGATTATGGGCACCTACGGTTCGCTGGACCAGCCTGTTCTGTGGCTTTCATATCTGAGCCTGTTCCTCCTGGGAGCGGCCATGATGGCCGTCGGGCTGTTCTGCTCGTCCCTGTCCTCCCATCAGATGATCGCAGGCATTGCGGCGTTTGCCATGCTGCTCCTGCTGTGGGTTATTGACTGGCTGGGCTACAGCCTGTTTTCCTCCGCCCGGGATATCTTCGCACAATTCTCCATCGTCCAGCGGCTGACCAATCTGCAGAAGGGTATTTTTGACCTGCCGGATGTGCTGTTCTACGTGACGATGGTGGCCATGTTCCTGGTCCTGAGTGTGCAGGTGCTGGAGCGCAAACGCTGGAGATAAATCATCTCTCTTAGGAGGATACGACTGTGAAAAATTGGATCAAAGGCGCTAACGCTGCCGTTTTGTCGGTGGCGGTGGTGGGAATATTTATCCTGCTCACCATCTTCCTGCACTCCTTGAAGGGTGCCCAGTGGGATTTGACCGCCAACAAAAAATTCACCCTGTCCGATAAAACGATCACCACCCTGAAGAATTTGGAGAAGGACGTCCATGCCATTGCGTTTACCGATCCGGGTCAAGGTGTGGTCAGCCGCCAGATCAAGGATCTGCTGGACGAATACCAGAAGCGCAGCGGCAAGTTCACCTGGGAGGAAGTAGACCCCAAGAAGAACCCTTCGTTGGCGCAAAAATATGAGATCGGCTCATATGGCACCATTATTTTCGAAAGCGGCGGCCAAACCAAAAGCATTACCAGCTACGATCTGTTCGGCTATGGATCGAATCAGACCACCTATACCTTCAGCGGCGAATCCAAGTTCACCCAGGCGCTGGTGGATCTGACCTCCGGGCAAAAGCATATCGCCTACGCCATCACCGGGCATAACGAGGTGACCCTCTCCGACGCCTCCGCCTTCAGGAGCGGGCTGGAAAATGAAGGTATGGAAATCAAGGAGCTCAACCTGTTTTCGGCAGGGGCCATCCCCGAGGATGCGGAAACCCTGCTCATTCTGGCTCCGCAAAAGGACGCTACCGAACAGGAAGCCACGCTGATCACCGATTTTGTCAAAAACAAAGGTAAGCTCTATCTGGCGGTGGGACTGGCCAATGAGATGGCGAAGTGGACCAACTGGAGCAAGGTGCTGTCTGCCGTCGGAGTGCAAAATGACAACGCCCTTGTCATTGAGTCTTCCAAAACCTTGTCCGCTAATCCCTTGACCATCGTGCCCCAGTACGGCTATCACGACATTGTGACCAAGCTGGAGGAGCAGCGGGCCATTGTCGCTCTCCCGGCGGCTATGTCTCTGTCCACGGTGAAGGATTTCGCCGATTACAAGCTCAGTGCCCTGCTGCGGACCAGCGATGCCGGCTACGGCAAAAAGAACCTGGCGCCTTTTACCTCGGCGAATACGCAATTGACCCAGGATACCATCAAAAAAACCGATGGGGACCTGACAGGCCCGCTGGATCTGGCTTACGCAGTCACCACTCAGGACGACAAACCCAAGGCGGTGGTGATCGGCAACGGCATGTTCCTGCGGGACGACTGGATCGCCGAGCAGAGCAACCGGGATTTCGCCCTGAACAGTGCCGGCTGGCTCAATGAGCAGAAGGATGTGGTGACCATCCGGCCGAGAGAGGAAGCGGCGCCGGAGCAGGTTTACATTTCCATGTCCAAGCAGAAGATGATCTTCTGGGGAACCATCGCCGTCTTCCCGCTGGCCTTCCTGGCGGCAGGGGGAGCAGTCTGGTGGAGGAGGAGAAAAGGATGAAGAAGTTTCTGCCCACATTGATCCTCCTGGCCGTCCTCATCGGCGGTTATGCCTATGCCAAAAGCGAAAACTTCTTTAAGGAAGAGGTCAAAACGGATCAGGAGCTGTTTGCCGTAAAAAGCGCCGACGTGAAGGAGCTGAAGCTGGGCACCGGGGCCAACGCTGTGCAGCTGAAGCGGACCGCAGGCGGCTGGGAAATGACGTCGCCGGAGGCGTATCCCGTGGGGTCATATGCGGCTGATGCCGTGGCAGAGGCCTTCGGCACCTTGACGGTAAAAGGGGTTGTGGACGAGGCTCCCGCCAATCTGGGGGAGTTCGGGCTGGATGACCCGCTGCAGGTGGAGGCCGTCCTTTCGGACGGCAGCACAAAAACGCTGCTTATCGGCAATCCTCTGCCGGTATCCGGGACCACCTACGTGAAGACCGGCGACGGCAACACAGTATATGAAGCGGAAGATACCATACTCGCCAACATCAGCAAAACCGCCGAGGATTTCCTGGATAAATCCGTGTTCAAGGTGGAGTATGACAAGGTAACCGCCCTGACTCTGGAGTGGAAGGGGGAAATGTGGACCCTGACCAAAGCCGATCCCGCCAAAAAGGCCTACGAATCCGCCTGGAAGCTGGGCGACAAGGAGCTGAAGCCGGAGGAGGGCAGCGGGGTGCTGGACCAGCTGGTTTTCCTGTCCACCGACCGTCTCCCCAAAAAACGGACGGAGGTGGACTGGACCGCCCCCGAGCTGAAGGTGACCGTTACGCAAACCGAGGGGACACCTCTAGTATATGAAGGCAAAATCGACAACCAGTTGGTCCGGGTAGCCAAAACGGACGGAGCCTTCGCTTTTGCGCTTGGTGCTTCCGATATGGACGCGGTGGCCGCCAGGCTGAAGGAGCTGGCAACGGCGAAACCCGCCGAGGCCAGCCCTGCACCTGTCAGCCCTGCCCAATAAAAGACCGTTCCAGCCGGGAACCGCATTAATGGTCCCGGCTTTTTATCATCCCTTGGCGGATGGCGGGGAACGGCAATTAATTTAGGCGAATATATGTTTCCTTCGGCTGCATGGGATATAATGGGGGTAGAGTGAGGAATCAGGAAGGGAGTGCATGACAGTGCTGCATATTACTAACGGGGATGCGGTGGCGGAAAAGCTGAAGGAAACCGGGATCGAAGGAACGCTGTTGCCGTGGCGGGAGGATTACACGGAGGGGCCGGTAGCTCTGCAGATGGATGGGCCAGCCTTCCGGGAGAAGCGCGCAGCCTGGATGGAGGAGACCTACGGCATCCCGCAGGCGCTGTTCGCCGGAACCTGCGGCGAGCAGGAGGCGGCGCTGGCCCGGGCCGCCGCCCAAGGCGAAGAGATCGTGCTCTGGATGGAGCACGATCTCTTCGATCAGACGATGCAGGCGTACCTGCTGCATCGTCTGGCGCAGCTGGATGCGGAGGGCGGCAGAGAGCCCCTCCGCATCCTGCTCGTCACCATCGGCTCGTATCCGGGGATCGAGCCGTTTCACGGGCTGGGCCAGCTTACGGCGGAGCAGCTGGCCGGGCTTTACCCCGGGCGGCGCCCCGTCCCCGCAGAAGCGCTGGCGCTGGGCCGCCAGGCCTGGGAGGCCTACGCTTCCCCCGACCCGCGGTCGGTGGAAGCTCTGCTCCAGGCCGATACGGCGGCGCTGCCCTTTCTGCGGGAGGCCTTCGCCGCGCACCTGAGCCGCTTCCCGTCCGTGACGGACGGACTGGGGCGCATAGAGCGTGCGGCGCTGCAGGCCGTCAGCGCCGGAATCCACCATCTGCTGCCGCTGTTCCAGGCCGCAACCGGCCCGCTTCCCCTCTTTGGCATCGGGGATCTGGCCTTTTGGGCATACCTGCGGCGGCTGGGCTCGGGCCCGGCTCCCCTGCTCCGGCTCAGTATACCCGATGAGCTGCCCCGCTACGGAGATGCCGGGCCCCTGCCGGGATTCACCGTACATCTGACGCCGGACGGCCAGGATGTGCTGGCCGGTAAGGCAGATTACGTCAGGCTGGGCGGCGTGGACCGGATGTTGGGCGGGGTGCACATCATGGCAGCGGCTGATGAGCCGGTATGGCGCTGGGATGAAGACAACCAGCGGCTGGTGCACGGCGCGTAATTTCCCTGAGGGTGTACGCACTTTCTCACCGTTCTCCCCGCACGGCCCTGGACTTCCGGGTCCGGGGAATGGTCTCCGGCGGCTGCTTGCGGATCCACTTCAAATACCGGCCGATCTGGTCATCCGCCTGCAGGGCCGCAATGCTGGAAAGCCGGGCCGCCAGCTCCTCATTGGTATAGAGGGCGTGCAGCTGCTTGTGGCACGGATGGCACAGCAGGGCAGTGGGCTCACGGCTGCCGCCCATCTCCCGGGGAACCAGGTGATGGACAGTGGTCGAGACCCCTGCCCGTCCGCACAAGGCGCAGGGGGCGGATGCATTATTGCCCAGCGGGTGCATACGCATCCTCCCAGCCGCAGAGTGTCAGCAGCCGGTTGACGGGATGCTTCAAGCCGAACAGCCGGGGTTCGTTCTCCTCCGAGAAGAACAGAATGTACGGCTCCCGCCCCTTGGGCAGGAACAGATAAGCCTCGGCGGCCAGAGCATAGAAGCCGGGCTGTCGGATTTCCAGGGCCGGCCGCAAGGGAACATGCAGCACCGTACCGTCATCGGGATCGATCCGGAAGGTGCCTGCCGAGCCCGCTGCGGATTGGGCCAGCCGGCTGAGCTCCTGCTGCATCTCTGCCGTTACCGGAATACGGGCTGTGACCTGGCCCTTCTGGACATCGAAGCGTTCGATATGCCCTTGCGGATCCGCTTCGGCGGCCTCTCCGGAAGCTGGCGGCACCAGTACGGCCGCGAGGAAAAAAAACGCTATGGCGGCAGTCCGAATCCACAGCCGGAGCCATTTCGGGAATCCGTTGCGAACATCGGAAGACATAACAA
>JAEWAA010000510.1 GCA_023391955.1 Bacillota bacterium
CAGTAAAACTGGTGGGAGCCAATTTTTCCGATATCCCGGGAATTGCGGTTGGGACATTGCATTGTCAAATCCATCACCCTGTTCCGTAAAATAAATTGCTTTTTTTCATCGGCATGCGTGTAAGCAGGTGTTCCTTCCCTTACGGGCTGCCCACCGGCTGGCAGGTCCGCACCGTAATGGCGTCTTCGCCCCGCACAGCACCCGGCGGAACGGGAATCCTTCGCCTTCCCTCCTGCAAGTCTGTCAGAATTCCGTCCGACAGCTCCAGGCCTACTATAGAGTCTTCCATTTTTTCTGAAAAATAAACATCCTCCAAACGCCCCATCTGGATTCCTTCTACGGAAACCATCGGCAAACCCTTCAGCTTTTCCTTGCCCCATCCTAAAAGACTGGTATCAGGAAAGGATTTGAAGGGACGGACAGATGCTTTGCTGTTGATGATCACCGCGTCCTCCCCGATGGAAACCAGGGCATTCCATTCCACAAAACGGGCGGAATTGAACCAGGATTTGTACTCCAGGACGATGCCGCGGAGCTTCCAGTCGCCGGTGACCAGCACATCCTTCACCGTGCCTATCCGTTTACCGGTGACGATATCCATCACAGGCAATCCCAACAAGTTGCACACGCTCCTCATGTACGATTCCTCCTTTGCCCACGTCCGGCTGCTTGTCCACTCAAGCATAGGGTGCGGCAAAATTGAAGAATTATCCTAAGGTTAAAGCGCGGCATCCGTTTTCGGCCGTCCTTTTTTGGGCGGCCATTCCTCTATCTACGCAAGCGCTCCACAATGGTTCCAACTTTTTCGCAGGTAATTTCAATTTCTTCAAAAGTTGTTTGTGGACCGAAGCTGAAGCGGACGGCGGAAGCCGCCACCTCCTGAGGCAGCCCCATGGCTGCAAGCACATGGGACAGCTCCAGGGATCCCGAGGTGCAGGCGGACCCGCTTGCCGCAGCAATTCCCTCCAGATCCAGCCGCATCAACAGGGTTTCCGTGGCGCAGCCCGGAAAGCTTACATGAAGGATGTGAGGCAGCCGGTCCTCAGGACGGGAGGGTCCGTTTACGACGAAGCCCTCTGTGCCCAGTCTGGCCTCCAGGCCGTGAAGCATACGGGTGCGCAGCTCCTCCATCCGGCGGCGCTTCGTCTCCATGTTTTCCACAGAAAGCCGGAAGGCTTCAGCAAATCCTGCAGCAGCAGCCACATCCTCCGTACCTGCACGTTTCCTTCTTTCCTGTGCCCCTCCATAGATAAGCGGGGATAAGTGAATCCGCGAAGAGCAGTACAGCGCGCCGATGCCCTTGGGGCCGCCCAGCTTATGGGCCGAGAAGCTCATCAGGTCCACCGGCAGTGTGGACAGGTCTATAGGCACCATCCCCGCTGCCTGGACGGCATCCACATGGAAGGGGATCCCCCGGCTTCTGGCCAGGAGTCCGATAGCGGAAACAGGCTGAATGGACCCTACTTCATTGTTTCCGTACATGACGGAAATCAGCAGAGTCCTGGGGGTAATGGCCGCTTCCACGTCTTCCGCCGATACCAGCCCTGAGGCGTCCGCAGGCAGATACGTCACCTCGTATCCGGCCTGCTCCAGCTTCTCACATGCATGGAGCACCGCATGGTGTTCCACCGCCGATGTGATGATATGGTTCTTGGGACCGGCAGGCTGCGGAGCCAGCCCGAATAGGGCGGCATTGTCCGCTTCCGTGCCCCCTCCGGTAAAAATCAGCTCCTTGGGTGCACAATGAAGGAGCCCGGCGATGGTTTCCCGTGCGCGGGACAGGATGGCCCGGGCATCCCGCCCAAAACGGTGAAGGCTGGAAGGATTGCCGTATTGCTCCCGGAGGAGCGGCAGCATCGCATCCAGCACTTCAGGCAATAGCGGCGTTGCCGCCGCATGGTCCAGATAGATGGGGTTCATGAAATCCATACACCTTCTATTTTACATTTAAATGTAAAACATATAATTATCCATCTTGCCTTCATCATGGAATTCGATGAGGTTGGCCAAGGTGGTGGAATCCAGCACCTCTGCGATGGCATCCCGGATGCGGATCCACAGATCGCGCTTCGCCGGATCATCCTCCTCGGTGAAATCCACCGGGCTGATGGGTCCCTCCAGCACACGGATAATGTGGCCGGCGGTAATCTCCTCGGGATTCTTGGAAAGAATATATCCGCCGTACGCTCCGCGGATGCTCTTCACCAGACCCGCATTCCGCAGGGGGGCGATAAGCTGCTCCAGATAATGCTCAGAGAGGCGGTGCTTCTCGGCAATGCTTTTGAGGGAGGTTGGACCTTCCCCGTTCTTAGCTGCAAGTTCCATCATAATGGTAAGGCCGTAACGGCCTTTAGTTGATATTTTCAAGAGAACGCCACCTCAATCGACTGTTCTTGTACCGCTCCAGTGGTCGGGTCTGTCTCTTACCAGCATGTCCAGACAGTCCGGAATTCAAATCCGTTGATAACCGATTTTTTTATCCACATCGTTATTATGTTATCACAACCGAGAGGTTCTTGGGAACTCCAGTATGACAACTTCATGAAAAAAATGCTTCTGTTTTAGAAAAATGGTACAATAGGAGGTATTGCATATTTCCCAAATGAAAGGTCTGGCGAAAACATGATGAAAGCACCACAAGATACACGGGTTGTCCTGGGCATGTCGGGAGGCGTGGACTCCTCGGTTGCCGCTCTGCTTTTGAAGCAGCAAGGGTATGACGTCATCGGCGTTTTCATGAAAAACTGGGATGATACCGACGAATTCGGCCATTGCACAGCGGAGGATGACGCCGAGGATGTGCGCCGGGTAGCGGAAAAAATCGGCATCCCCTACTATACCGTCAATTTTGAAAAGCAGTATTTCGATAAAGTTTTCGCCTATTTCCTGGAGGAATACCGCCGGGGGCGGACACCCAACCCGGATGTGATGTGCAACCGGGAGATCAAGTTCGGCGAATTCCTGCAAAAGGCGCTGGATCTGGGAGCCGATTATATCGCAACCGGCCATTATGCCCAGGTGGATCAGCAGGACGGGGTTTACCGTCTCCTGCGGGGCAATGATCCCGGCAAGGATCAGACCTACTTCCTGAGTCCCCTGAACCAGTACCAGCTGAGCAAGGCTATGTTCCCCATCGGCCATCTGCCCAAGCCGGAGGTGCGCCGCATTGCTGAGGAAGCCGGACTGGCCACAGCCAAAAAGAAGGACAGCACCGGCGTTTGTTTTATCGGCGAACGCAACTTCAAGGAGTTCCTGAGCCAATACCTGCCCGCCCAGCCGGGAGAAATGCGTACTCTGTCCGGTGAGCTGAAGGGGCGGCATGAGGGTCTGATGTACTACACCCTGGGACAGCGCCAGGGTCTGGGTATCGGCGGCTCCGGCACAGGCGAACCCTGGTTCGTAGTGGACAAGAACCTGGAGACGAACACCCTGCTTGTCGCCCAGGGGGATGATTCCCACCTGTACTCCGTGGGCTTAACCGCTACAGGCTTCAACTGGATTCCGGGAGGAACCCCACCGGTGGTACTGAAGTGCACGGCCAAGTTCCGCTACCGCCAGCCCGACCAGCCGGTGACGGTTCATATTTCACCGGAGGACGGCACCTGCCGGGTGGAATTCGACGAGCCCCAGCGGGCGGTAACCCCAGGGCAGATCGTCGTTTTCTACGACGGCGAAGTCTGCCTGGGCGGCGCCACCATCGACAAGATCATCCGGAAGTAAACCGTTTAGCAACCCATATGTGCAGCCGACTGCCTCTCTAAGCCTCAACAGCTTGGGGAGGCCGTTTTTTGTGGGGCGGGAGGGTCCCGCTTCACTTTTGGGGGACGGTTGTCGGGGGCTCCCCCGAAAGTAATCGGAATCAGCTACGTAGCTGCGCTTCACTTTTGGGGGGATTCTTTTATATTGTCCACTGGTTGCGGACCAGCCCCGTTAAATACCACGCGCCGCCCTTCTCCTCGAAAACCAGAATCAGGCTGGCCCAGTCCATCCCCTGCACCTTCGGGTCAAACCCGCTGAAATAATACTCTACAAAATGGCTGCCGGGATAAACCTCCTTAATGTTGTTGACGGTGTTCCCCTTGCCAATCGGTTCGTCATAAGCGGACTTCTCCGGCTTGGCGTAATCATGGTTGTACAGGAATTTGTCATAGTATTCGGCAAAGGTCAGCTTGATAGGCTCCCCTGAGCCGTCGTATGTCCCCCAGGTGCGCAGAGTTTTGTCATCCTGCAGCCGTTTGATCTCTTCCCGGGTCAAAACCACATCCTGCTTTGTGTCCACATGCACGTAAGGGGAAATCCGCACGCCCTTCTCCGGATGTGCGGCTAGAGCAAGTGCAGCCCAGTCCCGCTCCTTCAGAGCGGTAACGGCTTTGGCGGCAGCAGCTTCCACCTGCAGCCGGACCTCCCCGGCGGAGGCTGGAGCTGCAGACGCGGCAGTGGTTGCAGCCGGGGAAGCGGTGGCTGCAGGAGCCGGGATGGTCCCGGAAGCCACAGGGGCGGAGGCGCCTTGACAGCCGGCGGCCAGTGTAAGCAGGAGCAGACTTGCGGCGATGGTTTTCATGCTGATTCTCCTCTCCTTGGCTGCTTGCATAATGTATGGACGGCAAACAGCAGACGAAAGTTACAAGCTGATTATGATTTGGGCAAACAATCACGTGGAATAATACTCGCCGGATCCAGACCACAAGTGTTACGGACTGACGTTCCGCTATTTTGCGATTTTTCCCTCTTTTTAGTTTTTCGCGGACACAGGAGACGTTATTTGCTGATTTAACTGGCTCATCCCCCAAGTTTTGGTCTAATAGCGGATCTAGAGTCCGTATGGAGAAGAATATACCGGTTCTCCGCCAAATAAGGGAAGCAGGGTCCGTTAGCAACCGACGAGCCGCCTCCCACCCAGCCAACGGATAACCATTCCCCCATTTTTTACCCAACTTCCCGCGCTTATGCACGGCCAGCATCATCCATGCAATACCAGAAATCCCTTCCTGCCGCCATAGTCCCGGGAAGTACCGGCGAAAATATGGTAAAATAAACGGAGTGTGCCTTCGGGCCGCGACGCAAGTAATGTGTAAGGTGGCGAATGGAAATGGACTTATTTTCATCAATGCAGCAGCCCAAGGACGAAAGCTTCAAGCCGCTGGCCGAGCGGATGCGTCCTTTGTCTTTAGACGAATATACCGGACAGGAGCACCTGGTGGGCAAGGGCAAATCCCTGCGTGTGCTGATCGAGACGGACCGGGTCCCCTCCATGATCCTCCAGGGGCCTCCCTCCTCCGGCAAAACCACATTGGCCACCATCATCAGCCAGATGACCAAGTCCAATTTCATCAAGCTGAATGCCGTTTCCCTGGCCATTGCCGAGCTGCGCAAAACCTTTGACGAGGCCCGCGACCAGCTTCATCTTTACGGAAACAAAACCATTGTGCTGATCGACGAGATTCATGCCTTGAAGAGCAATATTCAGGAAGCCCTGCTGCCCGTAGTGGAAAATGGGACCATCATCCTCATCGGCTGCACGACGGAGAGCATTCACCATGATATTATCCCGCCTCTGGTTTCCCGGTGCCGGGTATACCGGTTACATGCCTTCTCCACCGACAACATCCGGGATATGCTCAACAGGGCCATGACCGACAAGGAAAGAGGGCTGGGCGGCTCCGGCATCTCTTTGTCAGATGAGGCATTGGACTATCTGGCCGATATCTCCAACGGGGATGTGCGCAATGCGTTGAATGCCCTGGAGGCAGCGGCATACTCCCTTCACGGCACGGACACGCTGGAGCTGCGCCATGTTCAGGAGGCGTATTCATTCCGCTTGAACGGCATTACCACCAGCGACCGGTACAATCTGACCTCCGCCCTGTGCAAGTCCATGCGGGGCGGCCAGACGGATGCGGCCATGTACTGGCTGGCGCGCCTTCTTTACAGCGGTGTGGACCCGGAATATATTGCCCGGCGGATTGTAGTCCACTCCACCGAGGATGTGGGCATGGGCAATCCGGCTGCCCTGCAGATGGCCCTGGCCGCCAAGGATGCCGTGCTGTTCGTAGGGATGCCGGAGGCGCGGATGGCATTGGCCCAAGCCGTGATCTTCATCTGTGAAAGCCCCAAATCCAACAGTGCCTATAAAGCCATTAACGGCGCCTTGGAGCTGGTGGCCCGATCCCCTGCTTATGAGGTTCCCGAGGATATCCGGGACGGCAGCAAGTCATACCGGAACCCCATTGACAACCCTGGGGCTTCCAACCAGTACCTGCCGCCCGAGCTGGGCAAAACCCGCTTTTACAGACCGCACAACAGTGGCACGGAGGGTAAAATTTATGCACGGTACAAGGAGCAGGGAAGGCTGTAGAGGGACCTGCTCCGAATCGATTGGATAAACGGAACTGACATCATTTTTGCGGGGAGGAAAAAGAGTTGGCCATTATTCTTAGATTGGCGGGAATTGCAGCGGCACTTACGGGGATTATTGCCGGTATCGCCAAGGGGCGGGCTGTTCTGTACACCGTAACCGAGGCTGCCGGTTCACCGGTTAACCATTATACCTTCCAATTCGGTGAAGCGGCGATATGGTGGATCGGCGGTATTGCTCTGGGATTGGGGCTTTACGCACAAGGTATAATCCTGGACCGGCTGGAAGCGCTCCGGCGGTAAAACGAAGACCCTGCACGTAGCGGTGCAGGGTCTTCTTCTTGGCCGTGTTTGCAAACACGACCTAGCGGCTGCGGCCGAAATAATCCAGGCCCATGGCCTCCCGCACCTCGCCCATGGTTACAGCGGCAATGCGGCGGACCTCTGCGGTACCGGCCTGCAGAATATCGTCAATGTCACGCGGCCGTGCCGCATAATCGGCCCGTCGCTCGCGCATAGGGGCCAGCAGCCCCTCCAAGGCCATCCGCAGCTGCTCCTTGCATGCCGTGCAGCCGATGGTTCCCGCTTCGCAGTTTTCCCGGATCTCCGCAGCCCCCTCCGGCCGGAAGGCTTCATGATAAGCATAGATAGGACAAACGTCCGGATGCCCCGGATCATTTTTATGAACCCGGGCCGGATCGGTTTTGGCTTTGCGAAGCTTCAATGCAAGCTCCTCCGCACTGCAGTCCAGTTCAATGGCGTTGCCCAGGCTTTTGCTCATTTTGGCCTCCCCATCCGTCCCGACCAGCCTCGGCACCTCACTAATCAGCGCCTCGGGCTCCACCAGCACCGGTTTGTACAGCTCGTTAAAGCGGCGCACTACCTTGCGGGCCAGCTCCAGATGGGGAAGCTGATCCTCCCCGACCGGAATAAGCGTTGCCTTGCAAAAGGCAATATCCGCCGCTTGGCTTACCGGGTACCCGAGAAACCCGTAATACAGCTCATCCAAACCCGCGCCTTTAGACTCTGCCTTCACCGTAGGGTTATGCCGTAGGGTGTTTACCGTAACCAGCATGGAGAAAAACATGGTCAGTTCGGCAATTTCCGGCACCATGGATTGGATAAAAATAGAGGTTTTGTTCGGATCGATTCCTGCTGCCAGGTAATCCAGCGCCATCTCCTTCAAAGAGCTTCTAATCAGCTCCGGCCGTTCAAAATGAGTGGTTAACGCCTGCACATCCGCCAGCATCACAAAACATTCATGCTCCTCCTGCAGCGCCACCCGGTTTTTCAAACTTCCGGCGTAATGGCCCAGATGCAGCTTGCCGGTGACCCGGTCCCCAGTTAATACCCGATTTTTCATTGCTGCTTCCTCCTAAATTGGTATTTTTGCTTGTATGTTTCCGGCACCAATCCCAGCCATCATCCATGGCCATCACCTCCAATCCAGATTCCCCCAAAAGTAAAGCAAAAGCTCCCCAGCTTATTCCGACACCTTTTGGGGGTTGCCCCTTGTATTTATCCAACAAAATAAAAAAAGCCCCGTCCTCTAAGGACGAAGCTTGTCGTTGGCCACCTTAAATAACCTTCCTGCGCCTGTGCCAGGCGTTAAAGGTCCGCTGACAGTACGGGGACACATCGCTTCTTCACTCGAAGCCTGCCCGATACCGCTCCCTTGATAACGGCGGGAAACCCGGCTTTCCCTACTACGCCTCATAGAAGCGATTGGGCAAAGCAACTCCAAAGGCCATTCGAGCATAGGCCGGACACCGGTTCGCAGCAGCCACCGGCTCTCTGAGGTCCATTTCCTTATGTCTACTTACCCTTTTTCCAGGTTGTTCAGATATGGCTGAATTCTACTCCAAATTGTACGGTGAGTCAATAGGCATGGCAAAAGTAAAAATCACCCTCCCCTGCATACGCAGAGTGAGGGTGAGTGGGATGCTGGCGGCTTATTGCGCTGCCTTTTTCTTCAACAGATCCTTAACCGCCGCACCGACCATAATCAAACCGGCCACCGGCGGCACAAACGCGTTGCTGGCGGGAGGGTTCTGGGCCTTGCGGATTTCCGGAGCATTCTCCGGTACAATCTTCTGGGTAATATCCTCCCGCGGCAAAAGCGGCTCCTCTGTGGAGAATACCACCTTGACCCCCTTGTGGATGCCGTCCTTGCGCAGCTTTTGGCGGATGACCCGGGCAATGGGATCCACGGTGGTTTTGGAGATATCCGCTACCTGGAACCGGGAAGGATCCATTTTGTTGGCTGCCCCCATGCAGGAAATGACGGGGATTTTGCGCTTCAGGCATTCCTTGATCAAGTGAATCTTGTAGCTGACCGTATCCGACGCATCCAGAACATAGTCCAGCGGATATTGGAACAGCTCCTCATAGGTCTCTTCCGTATAAAACATCTTGAGGGCAATGGCATCGCATTCCGGATTAATATCGGCAATCCGGTTTTTCATCAGCTCCGCCTTGGGTTTGCCAACCGTGGATAATAGGGCATGAATTTGCCGGTTGATGTTGGTGATATCCACCACATCCTTATCAATCAGGATAATCCGGCCAACGCCGGAGCGGGCCAGGGCTTCAGCGGCAATGGAGCCTACACCGCCGATACCCAGCACCGCTACGGTGCTGTTCTTCAAGATATCCAGCCCTTCCTCTCCAACGGCAAGCTCCGTGCGGGAAAATTGATGCAGCATGGGGTAAATCCTCCTAGTTTTCAATCCACACGCTCCTCGCGGAGCGCAACAGGTCTGACGTCTATCTTACTTGGCCGCAGGCTCCTTCAAAGCCACTCTGATGGACAGCTCCTCCAACTGCTCCTCGTCCACGGGGCTCGGCGCGCTCATCATGAGACAGGTAGCGCTGGCTGTTTTCGGGAAGGCAATAACCTCACGCAGGTTGGATTGTTTGGCAATCAGCATCACCAGACGGTCGAAGCCGTAAGCCATGCCGCCATGGGGCGGTGTGCCGTATTCGAAGGCGTCCAGCAGGTAGCCGAATTTCTCTCTGGCCAGCTCCGGGGAGAAGCCCAAGGCATCGAACATTTTCTCCTGCACATCCCGCTTGTAAATCCGCATGGAGCCGCCGCCCACCTCGTAGCCGTTCAGCACCAGGTCATAGGCTTGGGCGCGGATCTTGCCCGGGTCGGTGTCGAAGTAGTGCAGGTCCTCGTCGTGGGGACGGGTAAACGGATGATGCTCTGCTACATACCGCTTGTTTTCCTCGTCATAACCCAACAGCGGGAAGTCGATAACCCAGGCGAACTTATACTCGTTTTCGTTGATCAGTCCCAGGTCCTTACCTACCTTCAAGCGCAGGTTGCCCAGCACATCGTTAACTACCTTGGCC
>JAEWAA010000513.1 GCA_023391955.1 Bacillota bacterium
CCAATGCCTACATCGGGAGGAATCCTGCGCTGCCGTTTGAGTTCCGCGGATTTTCCCGGGAAGGCTTTATGAAGAAAACCAACGGCAGATATGACATGAATTTGGAGGAAAAGCTGCCGGAGGCCAAGCTGGGCCAGTATGCGTATGCTTTTGGCCTGCTGTGGAGCAACCATGACGGGTGGACGGATTTTGGACTGAGCTGTTATGGTCCTGCTTCGGTTTATTTGAACCGGGAGTTTCTGTACAGAGCCGATATCGGCGAAGAAGTGAATCCCAAGATGGTGAAGGGCATCCGGGCCAAGCTGCAAAAGGGCTGGAATGCGGTCTGCATCAAATTTGTGAAGGCGCCTACAGGCTTTGGCGGGGTTTTCGGCACCCAGAACACCAAGTGGAATCCCATGGAGTTTATGTCTCCCTTCCAGGAACGGAAAGGCCAGGCCGGCTGGGTCTATTCGGATGCTATGGATGTGGACAGCTTCAGCGAAACGGAGCTGCCGGACTATACCGGCCTGGAGTCGTTGTCCGGTATGGGCTGGTACCCGGACCTTTCCTGGAATGCGGAGCAATCGGAACAGAATCCGTGTACGCGAATTTTCGGTCAAACCCCCGGCAAGGTGGCCTATCTGTGGTCGGAGCTACGGCATTCCGGCGCCGGCACACAGGTCTGCAGGCTGGAGGGCCATTCTGCAGGCAAACTGAGAATGTGGCTGGATGGTCAGGTGGTATTTGCAGGAGCATTGAACACGGCGGACAAGGTGGAATTTAAGCTGAACCCGGGGAAACATGAGCTGCTGGTGGAGCTGTGTGCCTCCGACAATGGCTGGGAATACAGCCTTGACTTTACCGTGGATGGGGCAAGCGCTGCGCTGTCCATTCCCATGGGTGTGAAAGGAAGCAGCGGACCCTGGCTGTATCTGGGGCCCTTGGAGCAACCATTGGAGGAATCCGCCGATCGCATCTGCTCCCTGTACCGTCTGTTCGAGCAGGAGGGCAGCTCATTCTTCTGGCGGCTGGACCAGCCCAACACCTGGGTGCGGCCTTATCTGGACAACGGGCTGTTCGCCAAGTGGAATTATCCTCTCGGGGTTACACTGTACGGGCTGATGCAAACAGGCAGGCTGTTGAAGAAACGGGGAATTCTCGATTACGCCATCAGTCATATTACGGAATGCACCCGGATTTACCGGTATGCCAAGTGGGATGCAGAGCAATACGGCTACCCCTCCGTCGATAATCAACTGGTCGAAATGGATATGCTGGACGACTGCGGCTCCTTCGGCTCCGCCGTGCTGGAAGCGTACCGGGACTCGCAGGACCCCAACACCCCTTATGTGGTGGAACAGATCGCCAACCACATGCAGCATAATCAGGAACGGCTTGAGGACGGGGCCTTCTTCCGCCTCAGCAGCAATCCCCTGCGTGGACATACCATGTGGGCCGACGACCTGTATATGAGCACCCCGTTTTTGGTCCGTTATTATAAGCTGACAGGAGATACCCGCTATCTGGATGACGCCGCAAGGCAATTTATTCAATTTAAGAAATATCTGTTTATGCCTGAATACAAGATTATGTCACACGTGTACGACTTTCAGCATAACAAACCGACCAATGTTCCCTGGGGCCGGGGCAACGGCTGGGTGTTCTTCTCCCTGTCGGAGCTGCTGGAGGTCATGCCGGAAACCCACGCGGAGCGGCCAACTCTGCTGGCCTTCTACAACGAGCTTGCCGAAGGATATATGGCCTTGCAGGGAGAAACCGGGCTGTGGCATCAGGTGCTAACCCATCCGGATGCTTATGCAGAAACCTCCTGCACCAGTATGTTTGTGTATGGCTTGTCCCGCGGCGTCCGGTTGGGCTGGGTCCGGGAGGATCTGGAGCAGAAGGCGGTAACGGCGGTGAACCGGGGCTGGTTGGCCCTGACCCGATACGGCATCGACCGGTTCGGGAATGTGCACGGCGTGTGCCGCGGCTCCTCCTATTCCTTCACACCGGACTATTACAAGCACGAGCTGAACGCGGTAACCAACGATACCCACGGAATCGGAATTGTGCTGCTGGCGGGGATTGAAACCGGCAAGCTGTCGGAGTGGCTGAAGCAGCGGAATGAGCAGGATGTGGCACAGACAGTTCGAAACTAATTGTAATACACACACCGTTTGTCCCTTTTTGGGGTCAGGCGGTGTGTTTTTGTAAGTTGCGGCCTGGGGGGGTGAATGCGGTACGAGCGAATGGGGTGCGGGCGGGCTAACGGAACTCAGCGACCCTTAGCGCCGGATTTTGCGCGTTTGCAGAACGTAACGGAACTGAGAAACCGTTAGCCGCGGAATAATAGGCAGTTGCCGTCTTTTTTCCCGGCTGAGTGCGTCTCAGTTCCGTTAGAGAATCAAATGTATCTGATTCGCCCTCTAAGGGTCGCTCAGTTCCGTTACCGCCTCCGGTACCCTTTTATACACATGTAAAGGTCGCACAAAAAACCCGCATGACCGCCTCCTTACCGAAGGCGTCACGCGGGCTTACAAAACGTTAGCTCTTATTATCTTACCCCACTTCCACCTCGCCGCCGGCTCCGGCGGTGGTGAACTGGCTGTTGTACAGGTCGGCATAGAAGCCTCCCGCGGCCAGCAGCTCCTGGTGGGTTCCCTTCTCGATAACCTTGCCGTGGTTCATGACCAGAATCAGATCCGCATCCCGGATGGTGGACAACCGGTGGGCGATGACGAAGCTGGTCCGGCCCTGCATCAGCCGGGTCATGGCCTTCTGGATGTACACTTCAGTACGCGTATCCACGCTGCTGGTGGCTTCATCCAGAATCAGGATGGCCGGGTCGGCCAGAATAGCCCGGGCAATGGTTAACAGCTGGCGCTGCCCCTGCGAGATATTGGAGGCATCCTCGTTCAAAATCGTGTTATACCCTTCCGGGAGCGTCCGGATGAAGCGGTCCGCATGAGCCGCCTTGGCCGCCGCGGTGATCTCTTCCTCCGTGGCATTCTTCCGTCCGTATGCGATATTGTCGCGGATGGTGCCGTTAAACAGCCAGGTATCCTGGAGCACCATGCCGAAAAGGCTGCGCAGGCTGCCCCGCTTCCAGTCGCGGATATTGCGGCCGTCGATGGTAATGCTGCCGTCCCCAACCTCGTAGAAGCGCATCAGCAGGTTAACCAGCGTGGTTTTACCGGCGCCGGTAGGTCCAACAATGGCCACCGTCTGGCCGGGCTTGACCTCAATATTCATGTCCTCGATCAACGGCGCATCGGCCTTGTAGCCGAAGTTCACATGCTCGAAGCGCACCGTGCCCTGCACGGAATCCGTAGCGGTAATGGCTTTGGCCGCATCCGGCTCCTCTTCCTGCTCATCGAGAATTTCGAAGACCCGCTCCGCAGATGCGATAGTGGCCTGCAGCACGTTGGCAATGTTGGCTGTTTGTACAATGGGCTGGGTAAACTGCCGCATGTAGGAGATAAACGCCTGCACATCACCGATGTTCATCCGCTCACGAGCCACGAACAGACCGCCCACCACGCAGATCAGCACATAACCCACGTTGTTGACGAAGTTCAGCACCGGCATAATAATACCGGAGACAAAGTTGGCCTTGTAGCCGGCATCATACAGCTTTTCATTAATTTCTTCGAACTTCTGGGCCGAGGACTCCTCGCGGCCGAAAGCCTTGACGATTTTATGCCCCGTGTACATCTCCTCAATATGACCGTTCAGCTCACCCAAGGACCGGGCCTGGGCGATAAAATGGCCCTGGGACCGTTTGGCGATCACTTGAGTAATGACGGCGCTAAGGGGAAGGGTCACCAGAGCGATCAGCGTCATCACCGGGCTGATGGTCAGCATCATAACCAGAATCCCGATAATGGTGACCACGGATGTGATCAACTGGGTTAAGCTTTGCTGAAGAGTGGTGCTGATGGTATCGATATCGTTGGTGACGCGGCTCAGAATTTCGCCGTGCTTCCGTGCATCGTAATAGCTCAGCGGCAGCCGGGTAAGCTTATCCTTCACCTTTTGGCGCAGATCATACATCGCCTTCTGGGCCACGTCCGCCATAATGAATTGGGTGATATATGTGAAAAATGCGCTTAAAATGTACAACCCGATCAGGATCAAGCAGATCCGGGCGATATAATCGAAATCAATGGCTGCACCCGGGATCTTGGCCACAAACTTGGCCATGACGCCCTCGAACAGCTTGGTGGTGGCTTTCCCCATAATCTTCGGGCTGACGATGGAGAATACCGTGGACAGAATGGCCACCAGGAAAATGGCCAGCAGCTTGCCCCGGTACGGGGACATATATTGAACCAAACGCTTGAAGGTGCCCTTGGCGTCCTTGGCCTTCTCTACCGGACGGCCGAACCCGCCGGGGCCGCCTGGACCGCCGCCCGGACCGTGGCCGCGTTTTGGCTGGTTCTTATCACGTTCACTCATGCAATCTCCTCCTCGGAAAGCTGGGACGCCACAATTTCGCGGTAAACGCCGCAGGTGGTAAGCAGTTCCTTATGCGTACCCATACCTGCAATACGTCCGTCCTCCAGCACAATAATCCGGTCCGCATCCACCACGGTGCTGACCCGTTGGGCCACAATCAGGACAGTGGCTTCCCCGGTTTCATTCCGCAGCGCGGCCCGCAGACGGGCGTCCGTCTTATAATCCAAGGCGGAGAAGCTGTCGTCGAAGATATAGATTTCCGGCTTCCGGACAAGAGCGCGGGCAATGGACAGACGCTGCTTCTGGCCGCCTGACAGATTGCTGCCCCCTTGGGAAATCACGGAGTCGAAGCCCTGCTCCATCTCCTGGATGAAATCCAGGGCTTGGGCGGTAGCGGCGGCATTGCGGATTTCCTCGTCGGTAGCATCCTCCTTGCCGAAGCGGATATTGTCCGCAGCCGTGCCGGTGAACAGCACCGCCTTTTGGGGAACAAAGCCGATTTTCTGCCGCAGGGTTTCCTGGGTCATCTCCCGGACATCCACCCCGTCCACCAGCACCCGTCCGTTCTCCACATCGTAGAAGCGCGGGATCAGCTGAATGAGAGTGGATTTGCCAGAACCGGTGCCCCCGATAATCGCCGTCACCTCGCCGGGCTCCGCCTTGAAGGAGATCCCGGAAAGCACAGCCTGCTCGGCTCCCGGATAACGGAAGGACACATCCGTAAACTCCACATAGCCTTTTTGGCCCTTGGCGGTTTTGGGGGAAGCGGGATCGTCGAACTCCGGCTCCATAGCCAGCACTTCATTAATACGCACGGCAGATGCCTGTGCCCGCGGGATCATAACGAACATGAAGGAGGCCATAAGGAAGGAGAACATAATTTGGAACACGTATTGGACGAAGGCCATCATGTCGCCCACCAGCATCTCGCCGATATCAATCCGCTTGGCGGCAAACCACGTTACCGCAATGACTGTAAAGTTCATAATCAGCATCATCGCCGGCATAAAAAACGCCATCAGCTTATTGACCCGGATGCCGGTATCCGTCAGCTCCCAGTTGGCGCTGGTGAAACGTTCAGTTTCATGCTCGTCACGGTTAAAGGCGCGGACTACCCGGATGCCTACCAGGAACTCACGCAGCACCAGGTTCAGCTTGTCGATGCGTTTCTGCATGATTTTGAAATAAGGCATACCCTTGGAAGCGATAAACCAGATGGTTAAGCCCATCACCGGCAGCGAAATGGCCAGAATCCACGTCAGGACATGGTCCCGGTTGTAGGCCATAATCAGACCGCCGATCCCCATGATGGGGGCGGAAATCATCATCCGCAGCATCATGATCAGCACCTGCTGCATCTGCTGCACGTCATTGGTGGTCCGTGTAATCAGGGAGGCGGTGCCGACGGAATCAAACTCCCGCAGGGTAAATTTGCCCACGTGATGGAATACCTTGCCCCGCAGGTCGCGGCCATAGCCGATAGCGATCCGCGAGGAGAGATACATGGCGATCACGGAGCAGATGGTGCCCCCGAAGGCGATCAGGAGCATCCAGCCGCCGGTGGACCAGATATAGCCGGTATCTTTTTGAACAATGCCCTTGTCCACAATGTCCGACATCAATGTCGGGAGATACAAATCGGACAGGGACTGGAGGAACAGAAGCGCAACAGTGGCTATAAGCAGCCAACTGTACGGCTTCAAATAACGGAACAGCTTCAGCACAGTCTCATCATCTCCAATTATCCTGTAATTACTTCTATCTGGAGCGTGTCTTCAAAACCCTTGAGGGAGTTTCCAGACACGCCCTTCGGCAATAAAGTGCCGCTTACTCACAATCGAATGGCTTGCCGCCCGCCTCTTCTCCGCCATCCTTCAGCAGACGGTCGCGCACAAGGGTTAATCCCTCCCTCATTTTCTCCTTGTCCTCGGGTGTCAATGCACCGAAATACTCCTGCTCCATATTGGCAAAGGCTTTCCTTACCTGTTGGCAAAGCTCCTTTCCCTCCTCGGTCAGAAAAACCCGCGACACCCGCAGGTCCATGGGATCGGGACGGCGGGTGATATAGCCGCTGGCTTCCATCCGCTTCAGCATCACCGTCAGTGTAGCCGGCTGGATATGCAAATGGTCGGCAAGCTCCCGCTGCTTCAGCCCGCCTTTATGGGCCAGAACGAACAAAACCGGAGGCTGGCCAGGATACAGCCCAAGAGGCTCCAGGGTCGAGTGAACCCGTTGGAAATGAAGCCGGATCACTTGGTTGAACAACTGATACAAGGAATTTGTCTCTATATGAAACAAGATTCCATCCCACCTCCCTGGCAATGGCATTATGCCTAAAATACGCTCTTCTCATCCGTACTGCAACATTAGTTAGCCGTCAAACAATTAGCTACCTAACTATCTTACACGATTTTAAAGTGAAAAGAAACTGAACAAATTCTTATCATTTTATTATTCTTTTTCATAAAGAGAAGGGTCCGTCTCCAGCAGAAACGGTGTCCATTCTCCCGTGGAATAAAGCATCAGCCGGTGCATGGCCCGGGTGCACGCCGTATAGAAAAGCTTGCGCTGAGCCTCCTGCCGGTATACCTCTTCGGAGGCATCATATAGAAGAACGGCGTCGAACTCCACCCCTTTGGCCAGATAAGCGGGGATAATCAGGATACCCTTGCCGAACTCGGCAGATGTTTTCGTCACCAGCTCCATATCGGTGAGGCCCTGTTCCGTTAACAGCTTGTAAGCCTCCACACTTTCGGCCGCGGTTTTCGTAATCACGGCTGCAGAAGTATAGCCCTGGTCAAGCAGGTCCACCACATCCCGACGGATCACCGCCGCAAGCTGCTCCTTACTCTCCACCCGGGTTAATACCGGCTTTTCCCCGCTTCTATGGAAGGTTTCGATTTCCTTGCCTCCCGGCAAAAGCGACTTGGTGAACTCGGCAATCTCCCGGGTGGAACGGTAGCTCTTGGCCAGACGGAACAACCGGGTATTGGCTTCACCGAAGAGCTTGATCAGAGGCGAGCTTGTGCCGCGCAGCTCAGATGCTTGCGTGAAGATCGCCTGGCTGGAGTCGCCCAGCACCGTCATCCGCGCTCTCGGAAACAGCTTCGCAAGAAATTCATACTGGAACACCGAATAGTCCTGGCCTTCATCCACGAACACATGCCGGACCTCCGTATTGATCCAAACTCCCTCCACCAGCTCCTTCACATACAGATACGGTGTGGCATCCTCATAGAACAGCCGCTGCCGGCCGAGCTCTTCCCGGGTCAGCACGCAGATTTCCTCCCAACAGGTAGGCAGTTCAGCTGCCCCGGTCATGCGGGAGAACGCGTCTCGCCCCTGGAATAACTGGGCATATAGTGCGCGGGTATTGATGAACGAGATTCGTTTAACATTTTTACGCAGCGGCTTGAAGTTCTCCTTAACCACCACCTGCCGGAGGATACCCTCCTCCCGACCGGCGAAGTCGAAATCATCCTCCTTGCCAAAGGTGATATTCTGCTGCTTCTCATGGACGGCCTCATACTGTTCGGCAAACTCGAATACTCCCTGAACCCGGTGCAGCTTCCCGAAGGCCTCGGCGTATTCCTCCTTGTCCAGATAGTTTAGTTCCTCCCCTACCCAGGCTTCTCCCCGTTCCTCCCGCTCCAGCTCGGTTAACCGGCGCAGCAGCCATTCCTGAAGCAGCTCCACCCGGTTGGGCAGGCGGACGACGGGGTCATAGCTGTAGAATTGCACCCGCATCTCTTCCTCCGTAATCAGCTCACGGCCGCGGAAGCAGACGCTGTTGAATTGCATACCCTCCCGGTTCAGCCACTGCCCATAGTGATGGAGCGCCTGCAGGAATTCCGCCGAGGCTTTGTACGCCATCCCTTCCACCCTGGCTTCGTAGCCTGCCGTACCCGACATCGTCAAGACATATTCGATCTGGTCAAAAGGATCCTCCAAGGACCACTCCGCCCGTAAAGCCTGCTCCAGATACTCCTGGAAAGTCGCCTGCTGCATGTTTTCCTCGCCCAGCTCAGGCAGAACCGCCGATACATAGCTGTTGAAGACGGGATTCGGGGAAAACAGGACGATCTGGTCGGCCTTCAGCTGCTCCCGGTGTTTGTAGAGCAGATAAGCCACCCGCTGGAGGGCGGCTGAGGTTTTGCCGCTGCCGGCCACACCGTCCACCAGCACCATACGGCTAGTATCGTCGCGGATGATGGCGTTTTGCTCCTTCTGAATGGTCGCCACGATGCTCCTCATCTGGGAATCCGCCCCTTTGCCCAGCACCTGCTGCAGGAGCTCATCTCCAATAGTCAGGCTGGTATCGAACACATTCTCCAGTTCGCCGCCTGCAATCTGGTACTGCCGCTTGAGCTGGATGGTTCCGGTAATCTCCCCGCCGGGTGCATGGAAAGAGGCTTTGCCGGGGGGATAATCGTAATACATCCCGGCAATAGGCGTGCGCCAGTCATAGACCAGGAAGGTCAGACCGTCCTCGTCGGCGAAGGAGGAAACTCCGATGTAGATCCGTTCGGCGGCGCTTTCTCCATCCTCACGGAAATCGATCCGGCCGAAATAAGGGGAAGCCAGAAGCCGGTTCATGTTTTTCCATTGGCGTAACCGGACCCTGTAGCTGCGCTCCCGCTCGGACAATAGCATTTCCTGCTGCCGGATGCTGTGGAACGTCTCTTCGAAGTCCTCATCCGAAGCCGTGTTCACCGTCACTTCCTCCCAGAACCGCTTGCGGATCTCCGTAGCTTGGCCCCCCAGCCTCTCCACTTCAGGCTCCAACTGGCGGATGCCTTCCTGCAGCATCCCCTTCACCTGCTCCAGATAG
This sequence comes from Bacillota bacterium, assembly GCA_023391955.1. Lineage (GTDB taxonomy): Bacteria > Bacillota > Bacilli > Paenibacillales > NBRC-103111 > Paenibacillus_AR. The sequence goes on from JAEWAA010000513.1 coordinate 9,272, forward strand.
GCTTGTTCCTGTTTCCAATCCTCCGGCTTCATCATCGTTGCGGCACGCTCCCTTCAGATGGTAAAAACCCAGCAAAAAATCAAAACCCTTGACAATCTGAAATCAACTTGATACAATAAATAGTGTAGAAGCGTAATTATAATTGGACTTACTATGCGAAAAACACAAATTGACAGATCGTTATTGATTATAGCACTGTGTATTTTGTGATGCAACCTATTTTTTGTTTATTTTACCCGGCGGGTGGTCGCCGGGTTTTTTGATGTCTTCACGGGGGGGTTCCCTCCTTGTACAGCAACATCCTCGTTCCCATCAGCACCATGCATCTTCTCCTTTAAGC
>JAEWAA010000515.1 GCA_023391955.1 Bacillota bacterium
GATGAAGCCCAGCACGATCCCGCCTACCAGGTTGGGCATGAAGAAACCCGCCCGGAAGATGTTCTGCCCCTTCACTCCGGTAGTCAGGGCATAAGCCAGAAGAAACGCCAGCAGGTTGGTGAGCACCACCGTAAAGGCTACATACCGCAGCGTCAGCCCGAAGGAGCTCCAGAAGTGGGAGTCTGCGAAAACGGAGGCATAGTTTTTGAAGCCGACCAGGCTGTGGGTGGTGGATATCCCGTCCCAGTTGGTAAAGGTCAAATAAATGCCGTAGATAAACGGGACCATCATCACGGCCATAAAGGCGAACAGGGTAGGTCCGGTGAACAGGAGCCGCAGCCGCAGCCGGTTCCAGAAGCCTTTTTCTCCAATCATGCAGGTTCACTCTCCTTTATATCTGTAGCAAAAGTCCGGCAGAACAGAGGCGTTCTGCCGGAATCCGCGGGCGGCCCGGCAGCGGACCTTACCTCACTGTTACTTCACCGTTTTCCAGTAATCCTGAATTTCCTTAGCCAATGTGGCCCGGTCTCCCGCCTTAGACAGGTACTTCTGCATGGAGGCGCCGACCTTGGCCCAGTGGTCTGCAGGCAAATCGCTCATGGAAGGCTGCACCTTGCCCTTGGCCAGATAATCCTGGATGGACTTGCCTAACGGATCGGGAGCAGGCAGGGTGATGTTCTTGAAGGCAGGGACAATATTGGCCTTGTTCACCAGGAAGTCCTGGCCCTTCTGCTGGTACACGATCCAGTCGAAGAATTTCTTGGCTGCCGCCTGCTGCTCGGGGGTGGACTTTTGCTTATCCACGACGATCCGCTTGCTTACCGCTGCGGAAATTTGGGTGTTGCCGTAGTCATCGGGGTTATTGCTTACGGGAACCGGCAGGAAGCCGTATTGTTTATTGGCGGTATCAAAGCCGGACAGCTGCGGCCATGCCCAGTTGCCCATGAACCACAGGCCCACCTGGCCCTTGCCCAATACCTCCGGGCCCTTCTCGTAGGTGGTGGACAGCGGGGAGGCTTTGTCCATGTTGTATTTCATCATCACATCGAAGGTATCCATCAGCCCGTTGAACACCTTGTTGGTGCCAAAATCCGCCGAACCCGCCTTGAGCGAAGCGACGAATTTGTTCACCTGGGCACTGTCCTTGCTTTGCCCGGCATAAGCCAGGGGCAGATAGTGGGCACCCAGGGACCAGTCCATAGGGGAGATGATCAGCGCTTTTTTGCCGCTGGCCTCCACCTTCTTGAACAGCTCCTCCAGCGCCGTAGTAGTGGTGATGGTGGAAGGATCGAAGGTCCCGCCTACAGCCTTATCCACCACCGCTTTGTTATAAATAAAGCCATATCCCTCCACAGCCAGGGGGAAAGCATAGTTTTTGCCGTCAAAGCTGGTAAGATCCAGCGCATTGGCGATGGCGTCTTTATTCCATTTTTCATCTGTGAGGTCAAGGATGCGGTCCTTGAATTTGGCCACGTCGCCGGTGTCCAGCATAATCATGGTGGGCGGGTTGCCGGAGGCGTACAGGGTGGAGGCCTTCTCGAAAGGGGATGAGCCTGCCGGAACCAGCTGTATCTCTAAGGTGATATCCGGGTTGTCCTCGTGGAAGCTCTTGGCTGCATCCTCCAGCTGGGTCTGAATCTCGCCCTTGGAATTGAGCAGGGTAATCTTGACCTTGCCCGACCCGGAGGCCGGAGAGGCGGAGGCGCCGGATTTGCTGTCGCTGCTTCCGCAGGCGGCCAGGGAAGCGGCAAGTGATACGGTAAGTGCAGTCCAGGACAAACGTTTGAACCAATTCATATTTTTCATCCCCCTAAAATGATGTAAAAAATGAAAGCACTTTCAACTCGTCGACAATTGCATTATATGTTAATCGATTAGCCTATGTCAATCGGTTAGCACAAATTTATGTTAATCGATTGACATAGACAATTTGAGTTGGTTATACTAGGGGCAAATTGGTCCTGTTAACGCTTCCTTTTGGAGACGGAGCAGCGGGGGCCGATCCTCGAAGGAGATGTTATCATGGCAATCCGGAATGAAATCATGCTGATTACGTACGCGGACAGTCTGGGCAAGAATCTAAAGGAAACCGCCGGAATTCTGAATACCCATCTGAAGGGTGTAGTGGGAGGCGTGCATTTGCTGCCCTTTTATCCGTCCTCCGCAGACCGTGGGTTTGCCCCTATGACCTACCGGGAGGTAGACCCGGCCTTTGGCACCTGGGAGGATGTGGAGGGAATCGCCAGGGACTTTTATCTGATGGTGGACTTCATGATTAACCATATCTCCAAGAGCTCGGACTATTTCAAGGATTTTGCCGCCCGCAAGGATGAATCTCCTTATGCGGACTTCTTCATCCGGTATAAGGATTTTTGGCCGGAGGGGGAACCGACCCAGGAGGATGTGGACCTGATTTATAAGCGGAAGCCCCGGGCTCCTTACATTGACGTCACCTTCGCCGACGGAAGCACGGAGAAGGTTTGGTGCACCTTTGACGAAGAGCAGGTGGACCTGAACCTGTACGGGGAAACGGCACAGCAGTTTGTGTGTGATGAGCTTATCCATCTGGCGGAAAAAGGAGCGGCGGTTATCCGCCTCGACGCCTTCGCATACGCCACCAAGAAAGTGGATACGAATTGCTTTTTTGTGGAGCCGGATATCTGGAACATGCTGGGGGATGCGGCTTCCCTTCTGTCATCCAGGGGCGTGGAGGTGCTCCCGGAGATTCATGAGCATTATTCCATCCAGCTGAAGCTGGCGGAGAAGAATTATTATGTCTATGATTTCGCTCTGCCGATGCTGGTGCTGCACGCCCTGTACAACGGCAGGAGCGACCGGCTGCTCCATTGGCTGTCCATCTGCCCGCGGAAGCAGTTCACCACCCTGGACACCCATGACGGCATCGGCGTGGTGGATGTCCGCGGCCTGCTCACCGACGAGGAGATCGAGGAAACCAAGGAGGCCCTGTTCTCCCGGGGTGCCAATGTGAAGAAGATCTACAACACGATGGCGTACAACAACCTGGATATCTACCAGGTAAACTGCACGTATTACTCCGCCTTGGGCGACAATGACGACGCTTATGTGCTGGCCCGGGCGATCCAGTTCTTCTCCCCTGGCATCCCCCAAGTGTATTATGTGGGACTCCTGGCGGGACGCAATGACATTGCGCTTTTGGAGGAGACCAAGGTGGGGCGCAACATCAACCGGCACTATTACTCCACGGAGGAAGTGGAGGCGGAACTGCAGCGTCCGGTGGTGCAGCGGCTGTTTAACCTGATGCGCTTCCGCAACACTCACCCTGCCTTCAACGGCAAGTTTGCCATTGTCCCCCATGAGGAGCCTCATCTGCTGGAGCTGTCTTGGACCGGCGACGGCCATAAGGCTGTGCTGAAGGCAGACCTGGCCGCCCACACCTTTACCATTATGTACGGGAATGCGGCCGGTACCCCCGACGATTACGCCATTTTGGAGGGGGTGTAACGCCACACCCAGCCGAATAAATAGACACACAAAAAACCGGCCTCCCGTGAAGGAGCCGGTTCTTTGTTTTTTTGCCGGTGGCTAACGCCTAACGCCCTATACCTCCGCTTTTTCCTCGAATAGCCGGACAATCTCCACGATGACCTGAGTGGCCTTCAGCATCGAATCCACCGACACGTACTCATATTTGCCGTGGAAATTCTCCCCGCCCGCAAAGATATTGGGAGTCGGCAGGCCCATATAGGACAGCTGGGAGCCGTCGGTGCCTCCGCGGATGGCCTTCACGATGGGCTTGATGCCCAGATTGACCATAGCCTGGTGGGCCACATCGACGATTTCCTTTACCGGTTCGATTTTCTCCCGCATGTTGTAATATTGGTCCTTAATCTCCACCTTCACGCTGCCCGGCCCATATTCGGCTTCCAGCTCCCGGGTGATTTCCACAATCCGGTTCTTACGGGCCAGGAAGCTCTCCCGGTCAAAGTCGCGGATCATATACCGCATGGTGGTGGAATCCACAGTGCCGTTAATGGATTGCAGGTAGTAGAAGCCCTCATACCCCTCCGTAAACTCGGGGGCTTCCTCCTTGGGCAGCCGGCTGTTGAATTCCATGGCGACCTTGGCGGAGTTGACCATTTTGCCCTTGGCTGTGCCGGGGTGGACAACCACCCCCTTGAAGGTCACGGTAGCCGCCGCGGCGTTGAAGCTCTCATATTCCAGCTCGCCCAGGGGCCCGCCGTCCAAGGTATAGGCAAAAGCTGCGCCAAAGGCCGGCACATTGAACTTGTGGGCGCCGCGGCCGATTTCCTCATCGGGTGTAAAGGCGACCCTGATTTTCCCGTGGGGCACCTCGGGATGGGCGATCAAATAAGCCATCGCCGTCATAATCTCGGCGATGCCTGCTTTGTCGTCGGCGCCCAGAAGTGTGGTGCCATCCGTGGTAATCAGAGTCTGGCCCTTATACCCGGCCAGCTCCGGATAGGCGGACACGGACAGAATAGTGCCGCTGGCGGCATTCAACACAATGTCCTGGCCGTTGTAATTTTCGATCAGCTGGGGATTTACATTAGCACCGCTGTAGTCCTGGGCGGTATCCATATGGGCCAAAAAACCGATGACCGGCACCGAGGTTTTGTTCGTGTTGGCAGGCAGAGTAGCCATGACATATCCGTGCTCGTCAACCGTAACCTCGCTCATGCCCATTTGCTTTAGTTCCTCTACCAGTTTATGGGCCAATGCCCATTGCCCCTCCGTAGAAGGGCAGGTATCGTTATGCTCATTGGATTGAGTATCTAACTTCACGTAGGAGGTGAAGCGCTGGATGAGTTCATTTTTCATCGGAAATCAAACTCCCTCGAATGTGGTGGCCAAGCCTTATTGGCTTTATCATACCACGCCCAGGGGGTGATGCAAAAATCCGCACCCTAATATTGTAAAGTCTTCAGTGACGTTTCACCCTCCAGCTTATACAGCAATTGTTCCCCGTCCGTAAAAAGGGTTCCCACATTTCCCTCAATACGCAGCTGCACTTCTCCGCGGCTGTCGTAGATGTTCAGAGAAAGCTCCCTCCCGAGAGTTTGCGCTAATATCCGGTCTTTGGTGAAGTACACGGGAGCAAAGTAATTTTGGCTGACCTCCTTAGGCTCCTGACCATACTCGACTTTGAAAAGCTGATTCATCCAGCCCTCCACCAAAACCGTGAAAAAGACCGTATCTCCCACTAAATAATATCGATCCACCTTGTGCTCCCCGGAGAGCAGCATCTCTTGCTGTCCATTCAGGTCGGAGGCATACAGGAGGCCGTCGGCAGCTTTGACATAAAGAATTTGGCCATCTTCTGTTAATGTGAACCGCGAAATTCCGCCTGCCGTAACAGCAGTTTGTTTTCCGCTCTTCAAGTCGATTTTCCAGATGCGGTTGGCTTCTGCTCGGTTTGCATCCGTTACCGGATAAGGGGAACCGAGCACATAAACAGAGGCTCCCGCCACCTCCAGTGAGCCCCTGCCATAAGAGATGCCGCCTCCTTCAGAGGGCAGGATTGACCACCCGTACATCATGGACGGATTGCCGATTTGCATATTGGGCATATTTTCAGACGGGTAAGACTGCCCCGGGGGCACCAAATACAAATTATTCCCGAATGGAGGAACGCCATAGTTGATTATTACCCGCCCCAGTGGGGTGCTGGTGAAATCGATATAACCGGAGAAATCCTTTTCCGCTGTGCCATCCTCATTCAGCTTCACATAATGGTCGCTGCCCATGGTGGCCCCACCCGTATGATAATTGAGCCAAAGGGCATCATCCCGAACGTTAAAGCCGAGAAGGGTATTATTACCATACGAAGTGCTGTATTCATACGCATAGATATGCTTTTTGTCTCCCGGATTGGATACCGGGCTGCGATAGATATGGTTCTGCGCCCCTTCTGTCTCCGCAAAATAGTAATATCCCTTGTACACGGCAAAGCCATTGCTGGCGGCATAGTCGGGAAGTCCGGCGTCCTTTATCTGCGGATTGCTGGAGTGGATAGAAAGTCCGTCGGAGTCGCTCCACTCATAGTCCCAGCCGAAGGCATCATGGGCAAATCGCCAGGTCAGTGGAAAATAGGTCACATTCCGAAAGCCCAGAAGCGGATACTCCTCCGTGCTGTTTTCAATGGTTTGACCATTCACTGTAATGGGCCCTTGTGCCAGCTCCGCCCGGTAGCTGGAGGCTGTGTTGGCCTTAGCGGAGGCATAAGGATGGTAGGCAGCTGTAATGCTGCTCTGCTGCACGGTTAGTCCTTGATCAGGCGACCATCTGTTTTCCAGTCCGAGATAGCGGGAATCGAACCAGGTCATAGGGAAGTAGGTAATGTCCTTATAAACAATTAGCGGATATTCCCGGTTGCGGTTATCCACGGTCTGCCCGTTTAACGTCACGGGAAACGACGGTAGTGTAACATTCAAACGCGTATCGGCAGCTTGGCTTTTTTCCGGCACATACAGGTTGCTGGCTCCCGCCAGAATGAGACCGGCCTAGGCAATCCGGCTTCCGAGTTTATATGAAGTTGGAAACAAATTTATCCTCTCCCTTTTGGGAATTCACTTCCAGTTAGTGAGACGCGTTCTTTACCGGTAAAGTTGCACTAATTATGCGGATATTATTGGGTAATAGTGTGGCCGATTCGAACGGATAACACCTAATACACCCCTATACGGACACTATCCCCTCTGCTCAGGAGAACAGATGCAAACTAGGTTTTGTATGGAAAAAAATAACCAATAGCCACGGCGGTATAACGGTTTCATGCGCTTGTTGGAACACTATCCCCTCTGCTCAGGATAGGGCAGCCGATGTGAGCAAAGAGAAAGGGGGAAGGGGACTGGGCAAAGCTCAGAGTGGAGAATGAATGGAAAAAGACAAAAGGGTGAGAAGAAAAGGACAAGGACTAAGGGGCAAAGAGCAAGGAGAAAAGGGTAAGGGCGAAAGAACAAGGACGAACCGATAGGAGGAAAGGAAAAGGATAGAAGGACAAGGGTAGAAGGATAACTCATAAGGTGAGTTGGGAGGCGGGCGGAACAGTAAGAGAGGAGTTGTGCGATAATCTTATAGAACAGAGAAGCCCCGGTTTGCTGAACCAGGACCCCGAATTTAACGGAACTTGGAGGCGGATAGGTGCTCGAGTTGGAACTGTCAGGACCAGGATTAAACGGAACTCAGAAGCGGGTAGTCGGAGGAAATGGAGCTGTTGGAGCTTTAACGGAACTTAGAGGCGGTTAGTTGAAGGAAATGGGGCTGTTGGAACTTTAACGGAACTCAGAAGCTCTCACGTGCCGAAAATAGGCCTGAGGGGAATTTTAACGGAACTGACCGGCTCTTACAGGTGATTTACCGGGAAAATGGGCTGACAATTCGGCGCTAACGGTCTGATAGTTCCGTTACATTTGGAATCAGCCTATATTTGTTCTGTAAGAGGCGGATAGTTCCGTTACGGGTACATTGAGTGGGAACCGATGGGTGGAAAGGGTTTTGCCCTGAGCCGATGGGATAGTGTTCATAAGGGGGGAGAAACCGGTATATTCGGCCAATTAATTGGTAAATACTAGTTGGATAAAGCCCAGAGATAACTCAGATGAGAAACGAGATAAATACGAGATAAATACTCGTGGGCTCCTCATGGTTTCCCGTACATGATACATTCCGCCAAGGTTCCATGAAAATGGCTCAGGCATGCCGGCGGGCATCCTGAGCTGTTATGAATGCTGCGGCGCCCGGTCATTCCGTACCGGTGCTGCAGCAGACGGTGTTCCGGCCGGCGGCCTTGGCCCGGTAGAGAGCCTGGTCGGCGGCTTGGAGCAGCGGCTCCAGCTCATATCCCGCGGCGCCGCCTGCCTCCGCCACGCCGAAGCTGGCCGTCAGGTGCAGCGGCCCTTCTGCGCTAGGCAGAGGCATATCGGTGCCCGCGATGGCCGCCCGGATCTGCTCCGTGCGCCGTCCTGCCTCAGCCAGCCCTAAGCCGGGCAGACACAGGACGAATTCCTCGCCGCCGTACCGGCCGAGGAATTCATCCTCCTGCAGCTGGCTCCGGCAAATGTCTACCAGGTGGACCAATGCCTGGTCTCCCGCCGAATGGCCCAAGCGGTCGTTGATGGCCTTAAAATGGTCCACATCGAACAAAACCAGCGATAAGACGGAACCGTTTTTCTCCGCCTCTGCCAGCCGCCCCCCGGCTTCTTCCATAAGGCGGGCACGGTTATATATGCCCGTCAGCCCGTCATAAGAAGCCAGACGGAGCAGCTTTTCTTCGTAGCGCACATGCTCGGTCACATCGATCAGCATCAGCATCCGTCACACTCGGCGGTTATTCTTCACCCGCACCGGCAGGGAACGGACCTCATAATGCCGTTCTTCCTCTCCTTCCTGCAGCCATCTGGTCCGCCAGATCTGCTCCGCATTCACCTGCTGGTTGGCTTCCGGAGGCAGCGTCTCCAAGCCTGCTTTCCCTGACCAGACGGTTTCCAGCGGTTCGCCGATCCGCTCCGGAGCCAGCGCTGGAATCATGCGCCGGGCCGCCGGATTATAATCCACCAGCCGTCCTGCCAGATCAAGCACCAGCACGCCGTCCCGCATGCTTTCGAATACGTAGCCTCTGGCTATGGGCACCACCTGGAACAAATCCGTTGTCCGGATGGCCCAGACATATAAGGAGGTTGTGAAGATCAAGATAAAGGGAACCGGGTCCATATTGTATGGAACCACACCCATCAGATACAAAAAGGACGCGATAATCGGCAGCATCGTCCCCAGAAACAGCGTGAAAATCTGCTTGCGGTATGCGTTGGAGGCCGTCCACCATTGGCCTATCAGCAGGCAGGCTCCGAGGAACATGCTGCCGAAGGTATAAGCGCCGTGGATGATATACCACGGACCGATGATAATATCCGCCATAGGAGACGGGGCATCCGCCCGCAGATACACGGATTTGTAGAAGAGGTGATGCAGGTCGTTGGTCGCCACCAGGAAACAGGTTATGGCAGGGATAACGAACAGAAGTCCGGTTATTTTGCGGGAAAGCCATTTGTCTGCTCCGGTATAACGGCTGATCAGGATAAGCAGGAACACCGGTGAAAACGCCATGCCCAAATAGGCCACACTGATCCAAATCTTAATCGCGGCGAGGGTGCTGCTGGCCAGCTGCAGGGCCGCTCCGAAGCAATAAAGAGCTGCTGTAGCGGTAACACCAGCGAATGCTCTCATGGCCTGTGAGCGAGTTTTGTCAGACAAGGCGTACACAAAGAGGAGCGCGTTCAAGGCTCCGGACGTGGTAATCAGTGTGATGTAGATAAAGGTCTCGGAATTCAAGCCTTGGTCCCTCCTGACGAATGAGAAAAAAACGATATCCGATTTATTTGTACTTTTATTGTATAATATAGGGATAAGAATGGAAAAGAGGCGGTTACATGTCGCATCGGCTAGTTGTTCTGCAGGGACCCAGCGCAGCGGGCAAAAGCACACTTCAGGCCAAGCTCGGCCTGCCCCGGATCGTCACCTGGACCTCCCGTCCTCCCCGGGAGGGGGAAACCCATGGAAGAGAGTATTACTTCGGCAGTGCCGAGCAGTTGAAGGCCATGTACGCCTCCGGCGAGCTCCTGGAGACAACCGAGTATCAGGGGAATATGTATGGCACCTCCATGGCATCCGTTGCTGCGGCAATTCAGGATGTGACTCCACATTCCGTAGTGCTGGACGCCTTCGGTGCCCGCAAGGTAAAGGAGCGTTACGGGGACAAGGTGCTGCTGGTTGGCATCTACGCGGAAAAAGATCAATGCGCCCGGCGCCTGGCGGAACGGGGACTGTCCGCTCTGGAGCAGGAGCGGCGGTTAGCCAGTTACGGGGAAGAGGTCTCGCTCCTGTTCGGATGTGATCTGATTATTCCCAACCCTGATCAGCGTCTGGACCAGGCCCTCTATTTTATCGAGTCTATTGGAGGCGCTTTGACGGAACCATGGGATTAAAAAAACCGGCTGCCCTGGAAATGGACAGCCGGTCATTTGCATTAGGTGCAGCTTATTGATAATAGGAGGTTGTGAGCGGAATGATGAACCCTCCATCTGTAGGCTGTTTCACCTGAATGGAAATATTCTGCACACCCGTGATCGTGACTTCAATGGTCTGGAGGCCTGATGAAGGAGTGATGCTCTTGACTTCCTTGAGCAGGGCATTCTTGTCAATATCGGTGATCTCCAGCGATTCGACATCATGGACTGTTGCGGCAAATTGTAGAACCAGCTTCGTATATTTGCCCGCCGGGCTTAATGCCGTATATTTAATATTGGAATCCGGTGCGCTGTACAGCACCTCAGAATAGTCTTTGCCACCGAATTGCGTATGTGCGGGATCCTTGGAATAGAGTGTGTTGTTAAAATCCTCCCGGTTAACCGGAATGCCTTCCGTAAGCTCGCCCAGAAGGACTTCTTTGGCTTGCTCATCGTACTTTACAGGGATGTCCAGCAGGTTGGCAATTCCCCGGACAGGCAGATAAGTGGTGCCCTCGTAGGTTATGGGAAGAACCTGGTTGCCGTCCGCATCCTTCAAAACGGCAATCTCTCCATTGAACCTTACCTTCAGCTCCCCGTTCAGGTAAGCCCGGATTTCCTGAAGCTGCGTACTGGCTAAAGCCCCTGCTGCCATACCAACCAAAAGAAGCAGGGTTCCTCCGAATGAGATCAAAAGCTTCTTCTTCATGAAAGCTCTCCTTTCCACCTGGAAAAATAAAACTAGGAAATTATAATTATTTCAATATTATAATAAGTTGGCACAATTCCACAAGGCAAATTAAGGATATGCCGCTGCAGCAAAGGAAAGGAGTATGAGAATGGCAGTAAGAGAGATTTTGCCGTTTGGTGATCCGATACTGCGTAAAACCGCCAAACCTGTGGAGGAGCTGACGCCCCGGGTGCTGCGGATGCTGGATGACTTGGCGGAAACGCTGTATGCGGCTGATGGCCGGGCGGGATTGGCCGCTCCTCAGATAGGGCTTTTGCGCAGACTCATTGTGATGGACTGCGGCGACGGTCTGGTAGAGCTGATCAATCCGGTTATCCTGGAGCAAAGCGGGGAGCAGACGGGAACCGAAGGCTGCCTGTCCTACCCCGGCTACTACGGTAACGTGAAACGGGCCAATCAGGTAAAGGTAAGCACCCTCAACCGGCAAGGGGAAACGGTTATTTTGGAAGCGGAGGGGTATTTGGCCCGGTGTATCCAGCATGAGGTGGACCATCTGGACGGGGTGCTGTTTATTGACCACATGCAGGAGCAATGGCTGTTTCATGAATCCGGCAGCGGCCGGGTGCCGCTATTGCAGGTGCTGAAGCTGAGCAGACCTCTCTGACAGAGGGCCATGGCGAAGGCTAGGCTATGGACATCTCCCGGCAGGATGGGTATGCTTAGAAGAGATATGCGGTGTGCCGCAAGAACAGACAGGAGGCAGGTACGAGTGAGCAATATCGGAGTATGGGAAAATGCGGAGCCCGGCGTAAAACGTTGTATTCTAAACGCAGTGGGCAGCCTGATGATGATGGAGGTGCGTTTTGCCAAGGGGGCGGAAGGCTATGAGCACAGCCATCCGCATGAGCAGATGAGCTATTGCTTGCGCGGGCGGTTTATCTTCCGCATCGACGGCAAAGAAACGGAAGTTTCCGCCGGTCAAACCATCGCCATTCCCAGCAATGCCAAACACGGGGTGACTGCGCTGGAGGAGGATTCCGCGCTGTTGGATACCTTCACACCCATCCGCCAGGATCTGGTGAAGTTCTAGAGCTGCGTAAGACTGCTGCTTCGCATTGCCAAGCACAGGCCTTCTTGGTAAGATGATCGTAATTGCATATGAAGCATGGGAGTCCGCAGGAGCGGGCTGAGAGTACGGCTGTCCGCCGTTTACCATTGGAACCTGTTGGATCATGCCAGCGTAGGGAGCTTGCCCGTTTTTGAGGCGCTTTGCTATTGGCGAAGCGTCTTTTTTGCGGTTCACGCGTCCGGCTTGCTGGACTACCGATAAAGAGGAGTTGGCGGAAAATGGAATTACATGAGCTGGAGCAAAACCTGATGAAGGTCCGGGAGCAGAAGCCCCTGGTCCACAACATCACCAATGTGGTGGTGACCAACTTTACGGCGAACGGGCTGCTGGCGCTGGGCGCATCCCCGGTTATGGCCTACGCCAAGGAAGAAGTGGCCGACATGGCCAAAATCGCCGGCGCCCTGGTGCTGAACATGGGCACCCTGGATGAAACCGTGGTCCACGCCATGCATGTGGCCGGCCGTTCAGCCAACACCCATGGCGTACCGGTGGTTTTTGATCCTGTGGGCGCCGGCGCCACCCCATACCGGACGGACACAGCGCGGCGGATGATGGACGAGGTGAAGGTGTCCATCCTTCGCGGCAATGCCGCGGAGATCGCCAACGTAATCGGCGAATCCGGCACGATCAAGGGTGTGGACGGAGGCGATACCGCAGCGGATGCGGTGGAGCTGGCCCGCCAGGCAGCCCGGAAGCTGGGCTGCGTGGTGGTGGTGACCGGCGCCGACGATATCGTCAGCGACGGCAGCGTCACCTGGAAGATCAGCAACGGCACCGCCCTGCTGACCAAGGTTACGGGCACCGGCTGCCTGCTCACCTCGGTGATCGGAGCCTTCGCTGCGGTGGAGAAGGACCTGGTCAAGGCTGCGGTATCCGCCCTGGCCTACTACGGCGTAGCCGCCGAGGAAGCCCTGAAGGTCTCCGGCAGTGACCGTCCGGGCACCTTCCAGACGGAGCTGTTGAACCAGCTCCATCAGGTGGAAGGCGCCTTCGTCAAAAAGGCCGCCATCCTGGCTCAGGTAGAGTAGGCCGGAGCAGGCGCACAGCAGCAAGAAGAGCCCCGTCAGGCCAAAAACCTGACGGGGCTTGCTTTGTTATGGTTCAGATCTGGTGATGTTCACGAAAGCTTCCCGCCGCGCTCCACCTTACCCGGTAAATCCTCCTCCAGCCGGTCCATCAATGCGGCGGTTTCTCCCGAGTCGCCCTGGCAGTTGATCCACTGGGCCAATCCCGTCAAGGCTGCCACTTCCATGTCATCCTCTGCATCTCCGCCGCCATCCACCGTGGCTTCCGGCTCCGGGATATCCGCACCTGCGGACTTTTGCTCCTCCTGGAAATCTGGGGACAAGCTCTCCGCCTCCTTTCGCGCGTATCTTTACCCATACTATGGCTTAGCGGCCAAGGTTCTATGCAACACGCCAAAACGCCGCCCGGCATAAACCAGACGGCGTCCATTATGCAGCTGATCAGCCGATAGCGTACAGACCGGGGCCGGTCAGGGCGAGTGCCACTGCTACTGCGATCAGCAGGAGGTTATATTCATAACCGCCTTTATCGGTCCAATAACCATTGGGGCCGTGAACCTTCACAATGGCAACGAGCATCGTGCCTGCGATAAGCACTGCGGCTACCGGCAGCCACAGACCTGCGGCAAACAGAAGGCCGCCTACCAGCTCAGACAATCCGGCCATAACGGCCATAGCTACACCGGGTTTCATGCCGATGGATTCCATCCAGCCTCCGGTGCCTTTGGGCCCGTAACCGCCAAACCAGCCGAACAGCTTTTGCGCTCCGTGCCCCATCAAGGTCAATCCGACCACCAACCGTATAATCAACAAACCTGCATCCAACATGAGAATTCCTCCCTAATTATCTTGTGTTTTTGAATTAACTTACTTTATGTAAGTATATTATCATGAGCAACTTACTTTTGTAAAGCCAATTATTTTGATTTTTTTAAATTCCTGCTGCCGAAACATTCCAGCAGATGTAAGCGTCTTTATTTGTAGAACAGAGGGCTTAACAGTGGGCAGGCATGTCCTGTGCGGCGATAGCCCGGAAAGAGGGAGGTTTACCCTCATGGTCCAACCTAGCAAATATTCTGCGTTGTTCTTCATATGGATTTTGGCGGGGGCACTTATATTCGGGTGTGAACGGGAGCAACAGACAGCGCCGGCGGAGACCCCCGCCTCATCCCTGGCCCCGTCTCCCGTTGCTACAGCCGCGCCCCCTGCGCCGGCGGCTTCCGCTCCTGCAGCGGAATCGGCCTCCCAGGTCCGGGTTCCGGCAGCCTCCGTTGCCGTCGGGCGGATATTCGATGCCGCAGGCTACGGCAGCAAGCCGGGGCTATCCTTTGCCATTGACCGGGACGGCACTGCCTGGCACTGGGGCTGGGGCTTCGGCTCTCCCGAGGCAGATACAGGCCCTAAACGGGTAACCGCCGACCGGCCGGTGGTGCAGGTGACCCAAAACTATCTGCTGGGCCAAGACGGCCATGTTATGAAGCGTGGAACCAAGCAGCAGGAGGCGCTTCAGCAGGTGGAGGGTTTGTCCGAGATTATCTCCATCCAGCAGTTAGATGAGATGTTCGGCACCCTGTTTGCCCTGCGCAAGGACGGAACGGTATGGGACTTGCCGAGAGAAACGGGAAAGCCGCTGCGCTTCGGAAACTTCTCGGGCGTATCGGCCATATACGGCACATCCTTTTCTCTTTTTGTGCAGGAGCAAGGCGGCAGACTGTGGTATGCGGCAGGGTTAAGCGGAGATATTCTGAAGGTGGAGAATCATACGGTATTATTGCAGCAGGGGGTTGTAAGCGTAACGGCCGGTTATGAGGATGAGGCTTTGATCCGGTTGGAAAATAACGAGGTTTTGCGCTATCTTCCCCGTGAGCAAAAGCTCACTGCGGAGCCGCGGCTAGCCGGTGCGGTGAAGCTGGCCGTAGCCGGTGAGGGCACCTATCTGTTCACCCGCAGCGACGGAACCGTATGGGGCTTCGGGAAGAATGGGGACGGACTGCTGGGGGCTGG
>JAEWAA010000555.1 GCA_023391955.1 Bacillota bacterium
TTCCGGGATGAGGGGGCAAGCCTGCGCCTGGTTTCGCGGAATCTGGAGAGGGTACAAGCCTTGCGGGAACGGCTGGGAGGAGAGACTGCTGTTGCAGCGGCGGATATAACGGATGAAGCCGCGGTTCTGAAGCTAATGGAGGCTGTGGGCGAGTGGAGCGGCCGCGGTGGAATCGACGTGGTAGTCAATGCAACCGGCTTCGATGTGCGCAAGCCCTTAGCCGGGCATGAAACGGAGGAAATCCGCCGGACGCTGGACACCAATCTACTGGGAGCGATTCTCGTTACCCGCCAATTTCTGCCGGTGATGACAAACAGCTCCGGAAGCACCATCGTTCATATGGGCGGTTTTGCAGACGGAAGGCTGGCGTTTCCTTATTATAGTGTGGATGTGGCCAGCCGGGCCGGGATTCATGCTTTCGCGGAGGCCATGAACCGGGAGCTGAAGCAGGAGGGCAGCCTAGTGACGGTGAGCTACTTCTGCCCGAATTCCGCGGATACCCCTGCAGAGCGTCCGTTTCACCAGGTGTGGAAGGAAATGGGCATCACCATATCCTCCCCGGAGCAGGTGGCGGCAGAGCTGCTGGATGCAGTCGCACGTAAGCGGAAGGTGTGGTTGATGGGCGGGGTGTCCACAAGAGCTTTTGCCAAGCTGAATGTGCTGTCTCCAAGACTTGCCGATAAGCTCCTGTTAAACCGTTACGGACGGATCCTGCAGAAGCACTTCGGCGGCGGGGAAACCTTGCTTTCTCCCCAGCCTGCCAGGAAAAAAACCTTGCGAGCGGCGGCCTTTGTTATGATTGCCCTGTCATTTCTCCTGTACGCGCTGCTTCCGGTGCTTCCCTTCCTGCCGTTGACAGTCACAATGAAGTCGGTAGCCGGCGGTGTGATGGTCGGCGCAAGTGAAGTCGTTTTTTGGACAGGAGCTGTTATCCTGGGGAAGGAAGCGGTGGCGAAATACAAGAGATGGATGAATCCGCTTCATTGGTTTTGCTGCGGGAAACGGCCGGAGGTCTGATATGACTTCATCTCTCAACCTATGTTATAATTAATGCTGATTGCCTGTTTTAGCATACAATATATCAGACATATAAAGGTGGAATGACAAATGAAGAAGGAGAACCAGCAACCAGCGGACTTAAAATCCGCCCCGGTCAAGGATTACTCCGCCTATTTTGATTTTTCCGATGCGAAGGTGCTGGAGGAAAAGGACGGCAAAACCACATACCGGATCAAGGGCAGAACGGTGCAGATCAACAGTCAGCCCGATTATAAGGAAGGCAAACGCCGCGGCCGGGAGGAAATCCAGGTCCAATATGAATCCTCCATTCCCGAGGAGCTGAAGGAATTGGGTAAGGGCAAGTTTTACACCATCTACACCTTCGGCTGCCAGATGAACGAGAATGATACCGAAACCATGAAGGGCATTCTGGAGGAGCTTGGGTTCCAGGAGACCCAGGACCGGAAACAGACGGACCTGATTCTATTCAACACTTGTGCCGTCCGGGAAAATGCGGAGGACAAGGTTTTCGGCGAACTGGGCCATATGAAGGTGCTGAAGCAGGAAAAGCCGGGACTCATCCTTGGCGTCTGCGGCTGCATGTCCCAGGAGGAGAGTGTGGTAGGCCGGATTTTGAAGAGCTATCCCTTCGTGGATATGATCTTCGGCACCCACAATATCCACCGGCTGCCCTTCCTGCTGCAGGAGGCCTATTTCGATAAGGAAATGGTCGTGGAGGTATGGTCCCGGGAAGGCCATATCATTGAGAATCTCCCCAAGAAGCGGGAGGGTATCAAAGCCTCAGTGAATATCATGTATGGCTGTGATAAGTTCTGCACCTACTGCATCGTGCCTTATACCCGGGGCAAGGAACGCAGCCGCAGGCCGGAGGATGTGATTGCGGAGGTCAGAGAGCTGGCGCGCCAAGGCTTCCGGGAGGTGATGCTGCTGGGGCAGAACGTAAACGCCTACGGCAAGGATTTCACGGACCGGACCTACAGCTTCGGGGACCTGATGGATGAAATGAGGCAAATCGGCATTCCGCGGGTCCGGTTCACCACCTCCCATCCCCGGGATTTCGACGACCAGCTGATCGAGGTGCTGGCCAAAAAGGGCAACCTGATGGAGCATATCCATCTGCCGGTGCAGTCCGGAAGCTCTGCGGTGCTGAAGGCCATGACCCGCAAATATAACCGGGAGCAATATCTGGAGCTGGTGCGTAAAATCCGCCTGGCCATCCCCGATGTGGTGCTGACCACGGATATTATTGTAGGCTTCCCTGGCGAAACCGAGGAGCAGTTTGAGGAAACCATGTCCCTGGTGCGGGAAGTGGGATATGATGCGGCCTTCACTTTCCTGTATTCGCCGCGGGAGGGAACGCCTGCCGCCAAGATGGAGGATGATGTGCCGGAGCAGGTGAAGAAGGAACGGCTGTACCGCTTGAATGAGCTGATGACGGAGCTGAGCAAGGCCAGCAACGACAGGTTGAAGGGCCAGGTGGTAGAGGTGCTGGTGGAAGGGGAAAGCAAGACCAACTCCAGCGTGCTGGCTGCCAGAACCCGGACCCTGAAGCTGGTCCATTTTGAGGGATCGAAGGATTTGATCGGGCAGCTGGTACAGGTACGGATTACAGAGCCCCAATCATGGCTGCTTCGGGGCGAGCTTGTCCATGTGGACGCAGGAAAGGTAGGGACACCGGCATGAGTATGAATCATCAAGAGGCTGTCGGACGTGAAGCGATAATGGCTAAGGCCCGGGAATTGGCGGAGCTGTTTGCGGACTCGGCGGAGGTGGACACCTACCGCAAGGCGGAGGAGCAGATTGCCGTGAATCCCCATGTTCAAGGCTTGATCAGTACCATCAAGAAGAAGCAGAAGGAAGCCGTTGCCTTCGAGCAGACCTTCAAGAACAAGGAAATGGCCAAGGCCATCGATGAGGAGATTGAAGCCCTGCAGGATGAATTGGATGCGATTCCGATTGTATCGGAGTTTCAGGAGACCCAAAGCGATTTGAATTATATGCTGCAGCTGGTGATGGGCGCCGTCCGGGATACAGTTTCCGAGAAGATTCAGGTGGAAGAAGGCAAGGTGGAAGTAAGCCGGTGCGACTAAAACGCAAAGTGAGCTGATCCAAATGGAACGCAAGCTTGTAAACCCCATCGGGGTCATTGTCGACAGCTTCGGCGTCGGCGTCCGGGAGGGCTTGAGGAAGGCCAAGGAAGTGGGAGCCGACGGAGTACAAATTTATGCGGTAAAAGGGGAAATGGACCCTGATGCGCTTTCGGCAGCAGACCGCAGGGAGCTGAAAAGCTTCATCTCCGGGCTGGGGCTGGAGATATCCGCTCTGGTTGGCGACCTGGGAGGACATGGCTTCCAGGATGCGCAGGCCAACCCGGCCAAGGTCGAGAAGTCCAAACGGATTCTGGACCTGGCCTTGGAGCTGGGAACGGCTGTGGTCACCACCCACATCGGGATTGTGCCGGAGGACTCCGCAAGTCCCGTGTACGCTGCCATGCAGGAGGCCTGTGAGGAGCTGGCCGGGTACGCTCACCGGAACGGCGCGTTTTTTGCCATCGAGACAGGTCCGGAGCGGGCGTCACATCTCAAAAGCTTCCTGGATACCCTGTCCACCAAGGGGGTATCCGTCAATTTTGACCCCGCCAACATGGTCATGGTGACGGGGGATGACCCGGTGCAGGGGGTATATACCCTGCGGGATTACATTGTGCACACCCATGTGAAGGACGGGCTGCAGCTGCAGGCTACGGACCCCCGCAATATATACGGGGCCCTGGGCTATGCGCCTATGGACCATGAGACCATCGCCCGTATGGTGCGGGACGGGGCGTTCTTCCGGGAGGTTCCGCTGGGAGAGGGCAAGGTGGATTTTGACGCCTATTTCGAAGCGCTTCAGGATATCGGCTACACCGGTTACCTGACCATCGAGCGTGAGGTGGGAGACCAGCCTGAGACGGATATCCGGCGGGCGGTGGAGTTTATCCGGCGGTACAAGTAATCAGGTTAGATTGAAGCAAACGAAGGGTAGCGGAGGAATCCGCTATCCTTTTTGGCATGCTGCTGCAGATTTTGGCAAACCAAGGCAAGGGCGTACAGCGGTTAGAGAATGTGGAAAGATTGCATACTATTCTCACCCGGGGGTGAAGTCTTGGACTTGATTCCTCTTGTGAATTGACGTTTCCGGCAAAAGGGAGGGGATTTGGATGACTGCACCGGATTCTGCGGCGCCAAGCCTATATCTCCGCTTCCGCAAGAATATCACGGTCAAAAAGGGTGAGGCGGTGACGCTGGGACATGCAGCCGATCTGTTTACAGAGCCGGAGCTGCTTCCGGAGATTTCCGCTCTGGTGCTTTTCCGGCCGGAGGAGGAGGACGGCAACCGGCTCCTGGTGGATATGATGCTGGTGACCAGGCGGGTCAAGGAGGCTGTGCCGGAGATGCAGCTGGTGCACTTCGGCGAGCCTCATGCGCTGATTCAAGTGATGGAGGCCGAGCGCAAGTGCCATCCTGTTCTGTTTGCAGCCGTATGGCTTCTTTTGTTTATTGGCTCGGGACTGGCCATCATGAACTTTCACGAGGATGTGAGTATGCCTGCGGTGCATGGGCGGATTTACGAGCTGTTGACAGGAGAGCGTCCGGAGCATCCGTATTGGCTGCAAATCCCGTATTCCTTGGGCATCGGCGTGGGGATGGTGCTGTTTTTCAACCATGTATTCAAGAAGAAGTTTAATGAGGAGCCCAGTCCCCTTGAGGTGGAAATGTATCTGTATCAGCAAAGCATGAACCAGTATGTGGTTGCCGAGGAGTACGGAAAAGCCGGCCACAAAGGAGGGAAGCGGCCCCATGAGCGGGATAGCTGCTAATGCCCTGATTGCATTTATCGGTTTGGCCGGGGGAATTGCGGTGGGCAGCGGCATGGTCGCCTTCCTGCTGGTGCTGGACATTGTGCCGCGTCTGGCCCAGCTGACCCGTTCTGCGGACCGGATTCACGGTTATGAAACGGCAGTGGTAACCGGCTCCGTGTTCTGGACGGTGGCGGATTTTATGGATTGGCGGTTTTCCGGCACGGTGTTGTCCCCTGCGGTTATGGGGCTTTTCAGCGGGGTGTTCGTGGGTATGCTGGCCGCGGCGCTGACGGAGGTGATCAATGTGCTGCCCATTTTGGCCAAGCGGCTTGGCATGTCCCGGCACATTCTGTCCTTGCTGATGGCGATGATCTTGGGGAAAGTGGCAGGTTCCCTGTTTGAATGGCTGGTTTACCACGGCAAATAGCTATTCCCGGCTGCCTCCCCGAGGTTTGGCCGGGTCTCCTAGAATATGAAAGCGAGGTGGCTTCACAATGGGTCCTGATGAGATGAACCCGGAAGAGCATCACGGGCATTCTGGCCATATGCCGTTGCCTTCCTTCCGGGAGGAAGCAGGAGAAGAGGGCGGTCACGCAGTCCCGCGCCGGAAGACGCTCCTCCGCAGGCCGATAGAGGTCGGAGCGTTCCACAGACACGAGGAGGAAACTGGAGAGAAACGCGAGGAGCATAACGGCCAGCATAAACACTCCGGCATGGAGGCCGCGCAGAAGAAAGAAGAGCGGGAACCCAAGGGAAGCAGTCACAAACATCAACAAAGCGGCGCCCAGAGCAGAATGACGGAGGAAGAAAACCGTCTGAAGAATTTGAAGGAGATACCGGATTCGATTGAGGATGTAAAACGTGCCCTGGAGGAAAAAGTCGGCCTGGGCATCAGCTTTGACGTGACCTTCCGGGAGATGGTCTTCGGCGGTGTCCGCTGCAGCTTCCTTTATATGAACGGCTTTGCAAAGGATGAAGCCCTGATAGAGGTAATCAAACGGCTGACCTATGCCAGTGAAGAGGAACTGGCGGACGATCCGCTGGATAAGCTGAAGGAAAACCTGGTAGCCCATATCCAGGTGGAAAGCCTGGAAAAATTCGATGAGGTCATCGATAAAACACTAGCAGGGATGACAGCCCTCTTCGTGGAGGGCGCCCGTGCAGCGCTGGTCATTGATGCCAAGAATTTCCCGGTCCGTTCCACCTCGGAGCCGGATCTGGAGCGGGTGGTTCGTGGAGCCCGGGATGGCTTCGTGGAAACCCTGATGACCAACGTCACGCTGATCCGCAGAAGGCTACGGGATCCGCGGCTTAAATTCGAGGTGGTGCAGGTAGGGGAGCGCACCAAAACCGATGTCTGTATCGCCTACATCCAGGATGTGGCCGCCCCGGAACTTATCGATACCTTCCGGAATAAGGTAGAGGAGGTCGTTATTGACGGCATTCCCTTGGGCGAAAAACAGCTGGAGGAAATTCTGGTCAACAAGTCGGGTTGGAACCCCTATCCCCTGGTCCGTTATTCGGAACGGCCCGATGTAGTGGCCGCCCACTTGCTGGAGGGCCATGTGGTGCTTCTGGCGGATACCTCTCCAAGCGCCATGATCCTGCCCTGTACCATGTTCCAGCTGATGCAGCATGCGGAGGAATACCGTCAAACCCCGGCCGTCGGCACCTACTTCCGTTGGGTGCGGTACTTCGGGATAATCGCATCGCTTTTCCTGCTGCCTATCTGGTACTTGATGGTGGTCCATCCGGAGCTCAAGCCGGTTGGCATGGAATGGCTCGGGCCGGAAAAAACAGCACGGCTGCCGGTAATCGTGCAGTTTCTCATCGCCGAGCTTGGCGTCGATCTGATGCGGATGGCCGCGGTGCATACACCTACACCGCTTGCTACCGCAATGGGCTTGATCGCCGCTATTCTCATCGGCCAAATCGCCGTGGAAACCGGTATGTTCGTCAACGAGGTCATCATGTACATGGCGGTTGCGACGATTGGCACCTTCGCCACACCCAGCTATGAATTGGGGATGGCCAACCGCATCTCCCGGATCATTCTGCTATTGGCAGCCGCCACCTTGGGAGTTCCGGGACTGGTGGGTGCAACCACCGTCTGGCTGATCATGCTTACCGTGCAGAGTTCGTACAACTCTCCCTACATGTGGCCATTTATACCGTTTAATGCAAAGGCGCTTTATACGGTATTAATCCGCAGACCCTTTGGCGAAAGCCGCCACCGGATCAGTCTGACGGATACGACGGACAATACCCGGCAGCCGGTCTCCGACGGATAGTACAAATCAATCGGCCGTTTGTGTATGGCACAGACGGCCGTTATATGTTATTTTGTTGGTAGACCAATTGACAAGGAGAAATGGCAATGTATCTGCATGGGACAAGTCGAATTAATGATAACGGCCATCTGGAAATCGGCGGCGTTGATGCCGTTCAACTTAGAGAACAATTTGGAACCCCCCTTTATGTCGTCGATGAAGAGCTCATCAGAAGACGCTGCCGTGAATTCATCGGCGCCTTCAAGTCCTCCGGACTCAAGTTTCAGGTGGCGTATGCCTCCAAGGCCTTCTGCACCATGGCCATGTGCCGGATCGTGGATGAGGAGGGACTTTCCCTTGATGTGGTATCTGACGGCGAGCTCTATACTGCTCTTCAAGCAGGATTCCCGCCCGAGCGGATTCACTTCCACGGCAACAACAAGACCCCCCGGGAAATCGACATGGCACTGGAAGCGGGAATCGGCTGCTTCGTTGTCGATAACTTTGTGGAGCTGGAGCTCTTGAACGCTATGGCCGGCGAGCGCAACCGCAAGGTCAATGTGCTTCTCCGGATCACACCGGGCGTGTCCGCCCATACCCATGAATATACCTCTACCGGCCAGCAGGATTCCAAATTCGGCTTTGATTTGGGCAATGGAGCCGCATACCGGGCTGTCGAAACGGCATCCCGCCAGCCGAACCTGGTCCTTTTGGGTCTGCACTCCCACATCGGCTCCCAGATTTTCGAGGTGGAAGGCTTTAAGCTTGCCGTGGAAAAGGTTATGGGGTTCGCGGTGAAGGTCCGCAGCGAGCTGAATGTGCTGTTTAAGGTAGTGAACCTGGGCGGAGGCTTCGGCATCCGTTATGTGGAAGGGGACAGCCCGCTGCCCGTTGCGGAGTATGTCCATGCCATCGTAGACAGCATTCATACCTCCTTTGCCGGCCAGGACTATCCCGTTCCGGAAATCTGGATCGAGCCGGGCCGCAGCATTGTAGGGGACGCAGGCACTACCCTTTATACTGTAGGCACTTATAAAGAAATTCCCGATATCCGCAAGTATGTGGCCGTTGACGGAGGCATGACGGATAACCCCCGTCCCGCTCTCTATGAGTCCCAATACGAAGCCATGCTGGCCAACCGCGCCACCGCGGCTCCGGAAGAGGTTGTCTCCATCGCCGGCAAATGCTGCGAAAGCGGGGATATGCTGATTTGGGATCTGTCTTTGCCCAAGGTTAACTCCGGTGATCTGCTGGCAGTAGCCTGCACAGGCGCGTACAATTATTCCATGGCCAGCAATTACAACCGGATTCCCCGTCCGGCTGTAGTCTTCGTCAAGGATGGCAGCGCCGATCTGGCGGTGAAGCGCGAATCCTACGAGGATATTGTCGGCAATGATCTGATTCCCGAGCGGATGAAGAAGGCGCCCGCACGAGCTTAATCCTTATCCCTGCCAAGCGTTTCCAGCTCGGCAGGGATTTTTGCTGTTTACTTTGCTACAGTTTGAAACATTTGTATTTCCCTCCGCAATCCGATACAATAAGTCAGATCGATTCCATTTACAAAGGAGACTCCCCATGAAAAAAGGTACCATCACATTGGAGAACGGCGGCACCATCAATCTGGAGTTTTTTGCAGAGCATGCCCCGAATACCGTTGCCAATTTCGAAAAGCTGGCCAATGAAGGCTTTTATAACGGACTGACTTTCCACCGTATCGTTCCCGGTTTTGTCGCGCAAGGCGGCTGCCCCCGCGGCAATGGTACAGGCGGTCCCGGATACAACATCAAGTGTGAAACCGCCGGCAACCCCAACAAGCATGTCCGCGGCGTAATCGCCATGGCCCACGCAGGCAAGGATACCGGCGGCAGCCAGTTCTACATTACCTACGACTCCTTCCCGCATCTGGACGGTGTACATACCGTATTCGGCAAGGTGACGGAAGGCATGGAGCATGTGGATGCCCTGAAGCAAGGCTCCAAAATGTCCGAAGTGAAGGTATGGGAGGAATAATCCCCCTTACATGAATCCATGTTCACCTATAGCCCAAGAGCAACTCCGGGTATCCGGAAAGCCTCTTGGGCTTTTTGGACAACCGTTGCCCACGCTTCTCCTAAAAAGGCCTGTTTACCCTTATTGCGATATTCTGTTATGATGAATACTAGAACGCATGAAGGGCAAGTGAACGCGCGATGACAACCAGACATAAGGAAGCGGCCCGCTTGTTTTGGGGATTTACTGTTCTCTTGATCATTTTTGCGGGAGGAGCGGCTTTTGCGTTTTTTGCCAGCCGCCAGCCGGCACCGCCGGCACAGAATGGAATCCTGGATTTGTCAGATTGGAATTTCTCCCAAAACGGAACCCTGCTGTTGAACGAAGGGTGGGAGCTGTACCGCAACCGGCTGGTTGAGCCGGAGAGCTTCGCTTTGAACCCCCAAGTGCCGGATGAACACGTCAAGCTCCCCCATATGTGGAGCAGCGGCCGGCCGGAGACAGGGGAAGAGCTGGCCACCTACCGGCTTCAGGTGAAGCTGGGACCGGAGCAAGCGGGCACCCGCAAGGCTTTGGGCATACGGGACATCCAATCGGGGTACCGGATTTACGTCAACGGCCAGCTGTATGGCGATGGCGGTGTGTTGGGGAAGTCCCCAAGCCCCCCCGAAGCGGCCATTTATCCGTCCATTATCGGATTTCCTGTAACGGCAGGAAATAATGAAATCATTGTTCAGGTCGCCAATTCTGCTTATCAGAGAGGCGGCATACATTCTACCTTTACCTTCGGGAATTCTCTTGATATCTATCAATACCGGGAGAGGACCCTGGTATGGAAAATATCGGTGATGGCTGCTTTGGCTACCTTGGGTGTCTATCACCTGGCCCTGTTTTGGATGCGCAAACGGGATTCCATGAGCCTGGTGACCAGCATCACCTGCTTATTGATGTCGGTCCGGATCATGGTGCTGGACGAAGGCATCCTGACCTTCCTGGCTCCTTCCCTTGCGCCGTGGTGGTCCAGACTGTCGTATTTCACCTTATATGCCGGCATCCCGTTCCTGCTGGCCGTTATCCAGCTGCTGTACCCCAGGGAGATGAGCAACCGGGTGACCCGGACAGTATGGATCTTCAGCGGGGCATTGGCCTTATCTGCTCTCATACTGCCAGTCAGAGCGTATACCTGCACCTTTATTCCTTTTTTGGTGGTGCTCCTGATCGTTCTCGGGTACTGTCTGTTCGTCCTGGCGTATGCCGTTGCGCGGAGCCGCACCGGAGCCTGGATCAATGCCTTATGTGTTTTGATCATGATCGGCACGGTTGTGAACGATATCCTGCTGGAGCAGGGTGTAATCCAAAGCTTTTCCCTGATGCCTATCAGCGTGTTCTTACTGGCCTTTGCCGAAACCCTGGTCATTGCCCACCGTTATTCCAAGGCGTATGTGGATGTGGAGAATGTATCCGGGCAGCTGGCCCAGCTTAACCAGCAGCTGGAGGAGAAAATCAAGGAGCGGACGGAAGCGCTGGAAATCACCAACGCCCATCTGATGTATGCCAATGAGCATCTTCATCAGCTGGAAACCTCGCGTCGGGAGCTTATTGCCAATGTAACCCATGAGCTGGGAACACCTATGACTTCCATTCAAGGCTATATGAAGGCTCTTCTGGACGGGGTGATCCAGCCGGAGAAGCAATACATCCAGCTCTTGTACGACAAGATACAGATGGCCGACAGGCTGGTGCAGGACCTGTTCGATCTAACGAAGCTGGAGGAGGGGCAGACCACCTTCCATATGGTGGATGTGATTGTGGATGATTTGTTCGATGAGTATTTCTCCAGCTTCCAATGGGATGTGGAGAACCAAGGGATAAAGTTTCAGCTGCTCAAGCCGGAAACGACCCAGGAGGGGTTGCCTGTTGCCCGGATTGACCCCATCCGCATTCGTCAGGTGATTACGAAC
>JAEWAA010000574.1 GCA_023391955.1 Bacillota bacterium
CCTTAAAACCGTTGCAGGGTTGCTTGCGGTTCTTCTGCTGATGGTACCCATTAGCGGATGCTGGGAGCGGCGGGAGCTTAATGAGACGGCTTTTGTGTTGGGATTGGGTCTGGATAAGGCTCCCTCCGGTTACAGGGTGACGCTGCAGGTGGTCATCCCCTCCGCCATTACGCCCCAGGCAGCTGGAGGGGGCGGAGGAGTGGGTGTGCCGGTCATCATGTCCACCTTTAATGTCCCTACTCTCTACGAAACC
The DNA here is from genome assembly GCA_023391955.1 of Bacillota bacterium. Taxonomy (GTDB): domain Bacteria; phylum Bacillota; class Bacilli; order Paenibacillales; family NBRC-103111; genus Paenibacillus_AR. The sequence goes on from JAEWAA010000574.1 coordinate 254, forward strand.
CAACGGCAATATGCGCTTATCAGCTCCAGAACCGCCTACTACGGACACATCCGCGTACTGGTCATTGGCGAGGAGCTGGCCAGAAGCGGCATCGCCGAGGTTCTCGACGTCTTGAAACGGAGCCGGGAGCCGCGTGACGATTATTACGTGATGGTTGCCCGGAACAACACTGCGGAGAATGTGCTGGGAATCCTCACGCCCCTCAATAAGCTGCCTGCAAGCAAGCTGTTTGATTCCCTGGAAAAATCCCAGAATATTTCGGCCAAAACGGTTGCCGTCCCCTTTCGAAATCTGCTCGAGAGTATGCTGTGCCAGGGGAAGAACCCTGTTCTCACAGGGCTTGAGATACTCGGCAACTCCAAAGCGGGAAAGAAGCAGAGCAGCCTGGAGGAGACCATGCCCCAAGCCAGAATGCGGTTTAGCAATGTGGCTGTTTTCCGGAAGGACAAGATGCTGGGCTGGCTGGATGACAATGAAACCATCGGCTACAATTACGTAACCGATAACGTCGTCCAATCCACAGGCCCCGTAGAGGGAACCGATGGGCAGCCCATCGTGATCGGAGCGCTGCAAACCTCTACCACCCGAAAGGTGAAGGTCGAAAACGGAGAACCCCACATCTACCTCCATGTCAAAGCAACCTGTAATGTCCAGGAGGTGGAGAGCCTGGATGACTTAAGCAAGGAAGAGACGATCAAGGAGCTGGAGCGGAAGGCGGAGGAACGAATTGTTTACCGTATGCAGACAGCTGTGGAGCACATTAATGAACGTTTTAACGCAGATATCATGGGGTTCGGGGAGTCCATCTACCGTTCGAAGCCCAAGGCCTGGGCAAAGCTGAAGGAGGAGTATGGGGATGAGTACCTGAAATCCTTGTCGGTCCATTACAAGGCCACAGTCAGGATTAACCGTATCGGATTAATCGACAAATCCATCATAGGCGAAATTAAGGAGTGATCATCCGTGCTGACTATCGCTGTTGTGGTGACCGCGGCCTTTTTTGGAATGGTTGACTGGCCGGTGCTCAAGCGGAAGCATATGAAGCGTGAACGGGTAGTGACGCTCATCTTTTGGTTTGCGGGTCTTGGGGCCGCCCTCTGCTCCCTATATGGAATGAAGTTACCCAGCCTGCTGCTTGTCCTCAAGGTAGTCTATGAGCCAGTGAACAAGCTGTTTGGGTTATGGTTTCAATCATAATAAAAAGCCTCTGGCCGATTTGGCCAAAGGCTTTTCATTGGACGGCATTACCCCTTAAGCGGGATAACCTCCTGGTACTCGTAATAGGGCGGTTGGACTGCCGGATGGATCTGCGCTTCAACTGCCGGCGCGGACGGCTGCTGATAAAGCTCATCCACATACATGATTCTGCGCTGAATCTGCATAAGCCCGTTCACAACACGCAGCGCCACCCAGAACAGAACAACGCCCACGCCTACGTACAGCAGATATTGCTGGTTGTACGTCCAATTGATGTGGAAATAACTGAACACGCTATTTTCCAAAATATCCAGCTGCAGCTCATTCATCAGAATGATGTGCACCGCGGGAAGAGCAATAAAGCCAAGTCCCAGCGCCAGGAACGTTACCATAACCGCAAAGAATACAACCCCTGTTACAAACCGCAGGATAACCAGCAGCAAGTTCCGGATAAAGAGCGTGCCATCAAAACCCTTCACCATTCTCTTGAACCAGTTCTCCCCGGCTTCAGCCCTTGAAGAGAAGGGAATTGCAGCCGCGGGAGCCGGCAGCCCCAGAATCTGTCGGATCATACTCTGTTCAAAATGCACAATCCCATTCAACAGCTTCGCTACGCCAAAAAACAGCGGGATTCCGATAAATACCGGCGTTAAACCGACGGATAAGGCAAGCCCCACTACCGCTACGGTCAAATAGACAATCCCTAACGGGAGAGATAACAATAAGTAGAGAATCGTGGCATAGGTTTTGGGATTAAACAGCACCCACTTTACCTTCCCCGCCTGCGCCACCGACGCCGCATCTGTTGTTGTCTTCACACTTCAACACCCCTTCTGCCTTAGTCGCAGTCTCTTAATCACACACGCTCCGTGCTATACCTCCATTATATCCGCAGGATAAGCCGGACATAACGGTCTTGGGAGGTAGCCGGGACTGGACCTTAGGCTAGGGGGGATAGCATCCATGAGAATTGTTGTGTACGCGCCCTTACGGACTCCAGAGACCTTATTCGTTCCTTTTAGCGCTGTTTTGAAATCTAACGGACACCAGGGATCCTATTGAGCTCAAAAATTGCTTCCATCGCCTTCATTCCGGCAGATAGCGTCTCTCGAGTCCGTTAGTTTAGCCAAACCCCTGTTTTGGAGTAAATAGCGTCCTTCCGGTCCGTTAGAAAAAACGAGCCTCCATACCTACAAACCCCTAAACCCCACAAACCGCTTGCTGCCTTCGTCCCATAGCCGGTACCGGAGCGCCCGCAGGCTCATCCGGATTCCAATGGCCGGAACGTTCTGCATTGCGGCATTACTCTCGTGGATTTGCTGCAAATGATAGTTTGTCACCTGAGGATCCAGATGATGAATATGATGGAAGCCGATATTCCCCGTCACCAGATTGGGCTTCACCGCTTCCTTCAGCAGCACCGCCATGGCCCCTTCAGCCTGCAGATCCCGCACATATACCGTTTGTCCTGTGTAGGTGTAGCCGATGAGCATCCGGGAGAGGGCCTCCTTCAGCTCGCCCAGCCCTTCAGTCAGACAGAGAATCGCCATAATTTCGGAAGCAACGGTAATTTCGAAGCCGTCCTCCCGGGGCACACCCTCCGTTTTGCCGCCCATGCCGATCATAATATGGCGCAGCGCGCGGTCATTCATGTCCACCACACGCTTCCACACGATCCGGCGGGGATCCAGACCAAGGGAATTGCCCTGCTGCAGGTGGTTGTCGATCAGAGCCGCCAGCAGATTATGGGCCGAGGTAACGGCATGCATATCCCCGGTAAAATGCAGATTGATGTCCTCCATCGGCACCACCTGGGAGTAACCTCCGCCTGCCGCTCCTCCCTTCAGCCCGAAGCAAGGGCCTAAGGATGGCTCCCGCACCGCAAGCACGGTTTTGCGTCCGATCCGGTTCAGTGCCTGGGCCAAGCCCACACTGACTGTTGTTTTGCCTTCGCCTGCTGCTGTAGGGTTAATGGAGGTTACCAGAATCAGCTTGCCCTCCGGCTTGTTCTCCAACCGGCGCAGGACGTTCAGGTCAATTTTGGCCTTGTAACGTCCATACCCCTCCCACTCATCCTCCTGAAGCCCCAATTCCGCCGCAATAACGCCGATCCGCTCCATGCGGGCCTGCCGTGCGATCTCAATATCACTGACGATTGCTCCTGTTGCCATCATTTCACCTGGTCCTGTCCTTGATTTATGGAAAACATCCTTGCACATGCCAACAGAATACCATATTCGGACGGGAAAAACGACTGCCCCCCGGTTTAGGAAGCAGCCACTTTTAGTTCACCCGGACCGGCAAATTAACGTCGAAAATCGTCCCGATGCCCACTTCACTCTGAACCTTTACCGTGCCGCCGTGCTCCTGGATAATCCGGAAGCTGACCATAAGCCCCAGGCCGGTTCCTTTTTCCTTGGTGGTATAAAAGGGCTCCCCCAGCTTCTGCAGCCTCTCCGGAGGAATGCCCTGCCCCTGGTCCTCGAAGCGGACATTGACCCTGCCCGGAGCGGGGTGGGAGAGAGTCACATTGATTGTTCCGCCCATCGTCATGGATTCCACCGCATTTTTCAGCAAATTGATAAAAACCTGCTTCAGCTGGTTCTCATCACAATCCACGATTACCTCATCCTCCGTCAACACATGGGTGACGATTTGAACATTGTTCAGAAGAGCCTGGCTGGTTAAAAACGCGATGACCACCCGCACGACCTGCACAAGGTTGCGGGGCTCCATCTTGGTAATCTGCGGCTTCGAAAGCACCAGAAACTCGCTGACTATATTATTGATCCGGTCCAGCTCCGACAGCATCAGCTCGAAGAAAAATTCGTTCTCGTTGGTTCTTTGCTGGAGCAGCTGCAAAAAGCCCTTCAGCGAGGTAAGCGGGTTGCGGATTTCGTGGGCGACTCCGGCGGCAAGCTGCCCCACCACCGATAGCTTCTCCGATTTCAACAGCATTTCCTCCGCTTGTTTGCGCTCGGTGATATCCCGGCCTACGATAAGCAAATTCGTCTCTTCCCCCAGCTCCAGATCGGGGATGCAGCGGCAGGATACCTCCAGCACAACCCAGTTACCCGCCGAATGCCGGAATCTGAGCTCCGCCACCTCCACAGCTTGGGAAAACGTGGAATCCTGAAGCAATTTCTTTAATTTGCTTCTGTCATCCTGGTGAATCATAAGGCAGACGCATTGCCCCATCAACTCCTCCGGCTCCGTTCCCAGCAAGAACCGGCTGGAGGGCGACCAATATTCGATCTCACCCTGGGGAGTCAGCACGCCGATAATATCCGTCATATTTTCCGCGATGAGCCTGTATTTCATTTCACTGCGGCGGAGGGCTGCCTCCACGCGCTTGTTTTCGGTAATGTCCCGTGAGATGGAGGCGATGGCAATGGCATTCCCGGCATTGTTGCGGATAGGTGAAATGGTAACGCTCACATCAAACTCCTGGCCATTGCGCTTGATCCTCCGCGTTTCATACCCGCTGATATGGCCGCCGAATTCCACCGCTTCATGGAAGTTCTGTACCTCCTCCTGAAGATCGGTGGGTACGGTAAGATAGACGCTTTTGCCGATACATTCCTCGTAAGACCATCCGAACAGCCCCATAAACGCCTCGTTCACATGCAAGGTGTCCCCGTTCAGATCTGTCACACAAATGGCATCGGAGGTATTGTTGAAGAACGACTCCAGCATCTCCTTGGTCCAGGTCAGCTCTGCCTCCGTTTCCTTCCGTTCGCTGATATCCATACAATAGCCCAGGATTTCCCGCCCCTCCGCCTCACCCCCGAAGGGCTGCAGCGTAATGAGGCATGGAATGGATGCGATGCTGATCTCAAAGACCACCTGGCGCTCCTCTTCCCACGCAATGCGGAAATGGTAGCGGATGGACTTGGCGGTTTCCGGCGGGAATACCTCCTGAAGCGAACGGCCTATGATCCGTTCATCGGGAAGCCCCAGCTTCAGAGCAAGCTCCCCCGTCCAGAGTGTACACTTGAAATCTCCTTCGGCATTGCCTATGTATTTGAAAATAATGCCCTGCTGATGGCGCAGAATTTCGTTAAACGAGCGCTCAGCCCGCTCCATCTCCTGACGGATCCGCCTTTGGCCGAACAGCCCGCGGATGGTCACCTGCTGCAAGAGCCTGCCGGAGGCAAAAAAACAAGTGAATATCCATTCGTTCTCCTGCTCCATGCCCTCGGGGCTTAAGCCGCGCAGCTCCATCCTGCGGAACTGGTCCGGCTCCGGGGCGGCAAGGCCCTCCAGCCGTTTCCTGTCCTCCGGATGGATGAATTGGAGCAGCTGCCGGTAGCTTGCCAATCTGGTGGAGTCCAGCCATTTTTCGGCGGCGGCATTCAAGTAGACCGGCTCATCCCCATCAAACAGAAATACGGGATCAGGCTGGATGCCCAACAGCTTAAACCCGTCCTGCTTGTCCTGTTCTTCCGCAAAAGGTGCCGCAGCGGCTTGCCGCTGGAAATCAGCCCGGCTTCGTGCTTCGGCCTTGTCATAATAATGGCCGGCGGCATAGGCTGTACCCACGAATCCCAGAAGCCATACCAGCCCGGCAGGCTGGAACGCGGGGAATCTCCCGTCACGAAACCAAACTGTCATATGCAGCAGGCTGACAAACGCCACCGAAATCAAAACCGCAACCGTTTTGCCTCTCCGTATCATCCTTAAGATGTCCCCTTCCAGCTCCCATGGCTTACCTTGCCAGTGGCAGCAAGAGACGCCATTCCCTATAAGCTAATTCTACGTTAAACCTTACCAGTTTCCCAGTTAAAAATGAAAAAAACTCCTGTCAAAGGAAATTCAAGAAGTGTATGGTTGGAACACGCCCCTTAGGTGGGTACAGCAAAAAACCGAAAGCCCTTTTGACGGGCTTTCGGCTTAGAAGCTGATGGCGCTTTTGCCTCGGATAAAAAGGCCTTAAGCGTTCAACAGGTATTGGTTCAGTACGGATTTGATCAGCTCTTGACGGCCGGAAGCATTCACGATGGGGTTGTTTTGCAGCGCGTAAGCTTCCAGGGACTTGAAGTCCACCTTGCCGGCTACGATGTCAGCGCCGATGCCGGATTTGAAGGAAGCATAACGGTTGTCAACCACATTTTCCAGAACCTTATCTTCAAGAAGCTTGGCTGCTACTTCCAGACCTCTGGCGAAGCTGTCCATACCGGCGATGTGGGAGTAAACCACGTCGATCGGCTCGAAGGAAGCACGGCGGGTCTTGGAGTCGAAGTTCACGCCGCCGCTGCCCAGGCCGCCGTTCTTCAGAATTTCGTACATAGCCAGAGTGGAGCTGTACAGGTTGGTCGGGAACTCGTCGGTATCCCAGCCCAGCAGCTCGTCGCCTTGGTTAGCGTCGATGGAGCCCAGTGCGCCGTTGATCCGGGCAACAGTCAGCTCATGCTCGAAGGTGTGGCCGGCCAGGGTAGCGTGGTTGGCTTCCAGGTTCAGCTTGAAGGTTTTGTCCAGATCATAACCTCTCAGGAAGGAGAGGGTTGTAGCTGCATCAAAGTCATATTGGTGCTTGGTAGGCTCCTTCGGCTTCGGCTCGATCAGGAATTGGGCTCCAAAGCCGATTTCCTTAGCGTAGTCCTTAGCCATGTGGAAGAAACGCGCCAGGTTGTCCAGCTCCAGCTTCATGTCGGAGTTCAGGAGAGTTTCGTAACCTTCGCGGCCGCCCCAGAACACATAGTTTTCGGCACCCAGCTCCTTGCCCACTTCCAACTGCTTCTTCACTTGCGCGGCAGCGTAAGCATATACCTCGGCGTTGCTGGTGGTAGCGGCGCCGTGCACAAAGCGCGGGTTGGAGAACATGTTGGCAGTATTCCACAGCAGCTTGCGGCCGGAGGACTTCATATTTTCCTTGATTTGGGCAACGATAATATCCAGGTTCTTGTTGGTTTCCTGCAGGGTGGAGCCTTCCGGAGCGATGTCGCGGTCATGGAATGCAAAGTAGGGAGCATCCAGGATTTCCATCAGCTCGAAGGCGGCTTCTACACGAGCCTTAGCCAGATCCAGGCCGCTGAAGCGGTCCCAATCACGCAGCATGGTGCCTGCGCCGAACGGGTCGGAGCCGTTATAAGTGAAGGAATGCCAATAAGCTACGGAGAAGCGCAGCCATTCCTTCATGGTTTTGCCGGCGACAACAGCCTCCGGATTGTAGAATTTGTAGGACAGCGGGTTGTTGGAGTTTTTACCTTCATAAGCAATTGCCGGAACGTTTCCAAAATAAGCGGCCATTTATGATTCCTCCTGTAAATATCAATCTCGTTTTTCTTCATCCTTATCATATCACCGGATACTTAGTTTGTCTATTGATTAAACTAACTTTGACAGAAATTCGTTTTATCCGCTAAAATAATAGTATTCACATGGAATTCTACCCTTTATAATGAGTAATTATTATTCCGGCAAGCGGTCCGGACCGAATGCGGCCTGAGGTGAACAACTTTTGAAGATAACCGGCGATTTGAACCTGATGAAAAAAATTAATAAATCCATCGTCCTGGAGCTCCTGCGCAAGGCCTCCCCCTTGTCTCGTGCTGAAGTGGCTAAAACCACGGGTCTGACCAAAGCAACGGTTTCCACCTTGGTGGCCGAGCTGATGGAGGAGAACCTGCTGTATGAAATCGGCACAGGCGAATCCAGCGGCGGGCGGAAGCCGGTGCTGCTGGTGTTCCGCCAGGATGCGGGGTATGCCATCGGCGTCGATCTGGGGGTACGGGATATCCACGCGGTGCTGACGGATCTCAAGGGCACCATCGTCCATGAAACCCGATCCTCCTTACGGGGGATGGATACTCCCGAGCAGGTATTGGGGCGGCTCAAGGACTGCCTGCGGCGCCTGATGAACAAAGCACCGGCCAGCCCCTACGGGGTGGTTGGCATCGGTGTGGGTGTGCCGGGTATTACGGATGATAAGGGCACCGTCCTGTTTGCCCCCAATCTGGGCTGGCGGAATGTGCCGCTCCAGTCGCTGTTGGAGGCAGAGTTTAAGGTGCCTGTAATCATCGACAATGAAGCCAATGCGGGGGCTGTGGGCGAAAAGGAATTCGGCATTGGCCGGAATGTCTCCAACCTGATCTATATCAGCGTAGGCATCGGCATCGGCTCTGGCATCATTCTGAAGGATGAGCTGTACCGCGGGGCATCCGGCTATTCCGGAGAAATGGGCCATATCACCGTTCACGCTGACGGTCGCCCCTGCCGCTGCGGCAACGTAGGCTGCTGGGAGCTGTACGCCTCGGAGCAGGCCATCCTGGCCGAGGCGGAGGCGCTGCTTAGCCCGGATGCGGCCGATGGCGGCAGCGGGGCGGCATCCGGAGCCACTGGCAGCGGGGCGGAAATTGCTGCCGAAGCGGATGACAGCGCTGCGGAGGTGCTGCGGCAGGCGGAGCTGGAGGCACTGGCCGCGCTGGCCGATTCGGGCAATGAAGCGGCGCAGGAGCTGTTCCGGCGGACGGGGCGCTACCTGGGCGTCGGTGTGGTGAATATCATCAACACCTTTAACCCGGAGCTGATCATTATCGGTAACCGGTTCACCCTGGCGGAGCGGTGGCTGGCCCCGTCCGTCCGGGAAGTGATCCAGGAGCGGGCCTTGCCCTATCACCGGGAGCGGCTGCGCCTGGAGTTCGCCGGTCTGGGCCTGCGCTCCAGTGTGGCCGGTGCCGCCTCCTTCGCCGTCTCCGGCTTCTTCGCGGACCGGCAGGTCAGCGTGGGTGTGAACGGTTAGAACTTTGGAACGAAAAAACGGGCATCCCATGAAGGGGTGCCCGTTTTTTCGTGGCTGGGACGACGGACCAGTTGGCGGGTGCCGATTGGCTGGGGCAGACCAGGCTTGCCGGTACGCTTTCAGGTAGCTTCGTAGGGACAGGAAAAAGGCTTGCCGGTACACTTTCAGGTACACCTTGGCTGGATGTCTTATTGGGGCAGGCTTGCCGGTACGCTTTCAGGTACACCTTGGCTTGGACAGGCTCGCTGGCACGGCTTTGCTGGAGATTTCACTCATGTCCGCTTGCCCTCCCTCCCCCTTTGCATGTAAGCGTCAAGCAATGTATGCTATCTGCTCATTTTATCGAAAAAACCCCAAATAGTGATCATGAAATGATTACTATTCACTCAATTTCGCCCATAAAGTTGGCTCTGGGGAGCATTAGCATACATTTTGTGTATGCTATTCTTGCGAAAACGCCAGTTTTACCTAAATAGCAATCATTTGTTGTGCGCTATCAGAGTCTGTAAAATAGTTTGTGTAAACTCCTAAACCCAGTAAAATGGAGAGAACAGAAAGGTTGGGAGAACACAATGGGATTATGGACAAAAGAGCAGCTGCGCGCTTTTATTAAGGAAAACAAGCTGGTGACCGCCAAAGATGCTCAGGACGCGTTAAAAGACCTGTTTGCCGAGACGATTCAGGAAATGCTAGAGGCGGAGATGGACACCCATCTGGGCTATGAGAAGCATGAAAAGGTGGAAAAAACGAACCGGAATTCCCGTAACGGCAAAAGCCATAAGACCATCACCAGTGAGTATGGCGACCAAGAGATTGCCGTTCCCCGTGACCGTCAAGGCGAGTTTGAGCCGTTGGTGGTTAAGAAGTACCAGTCGAATGTCACTGGGATCGAGGATCAGATCATTGCCCTGTATGCCAAGGGCGTGAGCACACGGGAGATTCAGGACCACCTTCATCAGCTCTATGGCATTGAAGTGTCACCTACGCTTATCTCTAATGTGACGAACAAAATCATGCCCCTCGTGAAGGAATGGCAGAATCGCCCGCTGCAAAGCGTCTACGCCGTTGTGTTTCTAGACGCCATTCATTTCAAAGTGAAGCAGGACGGCGCCATTGTGAACAAGGCGGCGTACATGGTCATTGGAATTGACCTGGACGGCAACAAGGATGTATTGGGGATGTGGATCGGCGAGCATGAGTCGGCCAAGTTTTGGCTAAGTGTGCTCAATGAGCTGAAGAACCGTGGCGTTCAGGATATTCTAATCACCTGTGTGGACAACCTGACCGGCTTCTCTCAAGCCATTTCCGCCTGTTATCCGCAGACGGAGATCCAGAAATGCATCATTCATCAAATCCGCAGCTCGACGCGCTACGTGTCCTACAAGGACCTCAAGAAGGTCACGGCGGATTTGAAACCCATCTACAAAGCGGTGACCGAGGAGGCCGCGCTGGTAGAATTGGACCGGTTCGAGGAGGCTTGGGGTGCGAAGTATCCGCTGATGGTGCAATCCTGGCGCAAGAACTGGGACGAGCTATCCACCTTCTTCAAGTATCCCCCTGAGATTCGCAAGCTGATCTATACGACGAACATGATCGAAAGCTACCACCGTCAGCTGCGAAAAGTCACGAAGGGGAAAAGTATTTTTCCCTCGGATGAGGCCTTGCTGAAGAAGCTGTATCTGTCTACGATGGATGTGGTTCGCAAATGGACGGGCCGGGTACAAAATTGGGGCCAAATGCTGCTCCAGCTCTCGGTCTTCTTCCCGGAACGGGTCGGCCGACATTTAAGCTGAGGGGCTGCCGCCCCCTCGGGGGCCTATGCCTCTCAACCCGTTTACACAAAACTCTTGACAGACCCCGCTATCATCGTGAAGTTTATTCCGCCCATTCTCGTTCACCACTCCTCCTCCATATTCAGCTATTTCAGCTATTACCACTCCTCCTCGCACTCCACTACTTCCGCTACTCTTTCGCCTCTCCTCGCACTCCCACTACTTCCACAACTTCCACTCCCCCTCCCACTCCAGCTACTTTCACAACTTCCACTCCTCCTCACATTCCAACTACTTCCATTAATCCCGCTCCTGTTTTCTCTTCTGTCCCAGGTAACCTTCCTTCCCTGCTCTTCCTTCCCTCTGCCCCTCCTTCCCCTACGGCTCCAGCCGTATCGTGTCCAAGGACAGGTCGTAGCTGGTGCTGGCGCTGTTTTTGCCGGTTACCTGGAGCCGGACCTCCTTTATGCCCGGCTTGTCGAACACCACCTTGCCGATGAGCGTGTCGGCATACGCCTCCGTTCCCGCATATAGGTCCTGCACGCCGCCAAGAGCCACGCCGTCCACGTACACCTGATATTTACCCCGGGTGGTATAGGTTTTGCCGCTGATGTACAGCTTGTATTCCCCCGCCTCCTTCACGTGGACCAGGAAACGGATATGGCTGTTAGCGCCCGAACCAGACGCGGCGAACTTGACGAAGGCTCCTCCCGAGGCGGCTGTATCTGCAATAAAATAATAGGGTGCGTGATCGGCAGGGGTCCCCGTCCGCGGCGAAAGCTGCTCCAGCTCGTATACAACCGCACTCCGGGGAACCAGCTCGAAAAAATCAAACCCGCCATCATACCCGCTGCTGGCAGCATTTTTATCCTTTGCCGTCAGCCGGAACTTCTTCGAACCCGCCGCCCCGAAATATTTGCTGCCGATATAAATTTCCTCATAGCTCTGATCGGCCGCGTAGAGATCACTCCAGCCGCCTACAATGGCCCCGTCCACCGCCAGCTCGAACTTG
>JAEWAA010000577.1 GCA_023391955.1 Bacillota bacterium
CTCCACGAATTTCGAACCTGCTGACATCATCACTATTCTTAGTAAATGTCTGAAGCAATTTCTTTTCCAGGCCGAACGGTTTAAAGATATGGCTGGAGCCCAAAATTTCTTGCAAAACGGAGGTTAAGGTCCCCACGCGGTGTTGCAGCTGTTGGGAATTGTAACGAAGAACCTTTCCGAATACCCCTCCGACAAGAAGTGTCATCGGACCAACCAGGGCACAAATGAAAGCCAGCTTCCAATTGATTGTTAGCAAATAAATAAAGGAGGATAAGGCGAGGATCGGATTGCGGATTAAAGAAAGCATGGTATCACTGCATGCCTTCCCGATGGCCTGATTGTCGTTCGTCATCCGTGTCAAGAGCTCTCCGGAATGATGGTCATTAAAATGACTCACCGGAAGGCAGAGTACCTTCTTCAGGGTATCGATACGGATATTTCTCCTGATCTGGGAGGAGACCTTTGATTTTAGATAGGTATCCAAATAAACATTCGCAACTGTGCCAACAAGGATGATCAATCCGATGACAATAAGGGGTAACCAATGCGTCTGCTTTTGTGTGACTGCTGCATCCGTGATTTTGTTTAGATACCAAGCTGTACCAAGATTCAAGCCTATACCTACGAACATAGTCATAAATAAAAACGTATAGATGGTCTTGTGCCTCAAGCAGTAACCGGTAAGCCGCCATAATGTTATCCCTTGATTCATCAGATCGCCTTCCCCTACATAAAAGTGTATGCTTTTCGAGGATGAGGTGGCTAGAAACATCCGATAAACATCCAATTAACATCCCCATGGATGTTATAGTACCTTATTTATCCATTTTGTTCAATGCACATTTTCTTTTATTTTGCTTGACAGGCTAAAAAGATTTCGGCATATTGGAAGCTATAAGGGAAGAAGAAGGGGTGTGTTGAGCATTTCGGATTTAGAAAAAATCACAACAAATCTCGGACCGATGGATCTTGGCCAAATTGATCTTTTGGTAGATCAGGGCTTTTATACAAACCGCAGTGATTTTATTCGAATTGCCATCAGGAGACAATTAGACAGCCATTCGGAGGAGATCAAGGAGTTTAAGCATAGGAAGTACTTTGCTTTCGGGGCTTTGGAATTTGATCGGAATCGATTAGTGGAGGCCAAAGAAGAGGGTGTGAAAATCGATGTTAAAATCGTGGGCGCACTCATCATAGCCAATGATGTAACCAAGGAGTTGGCAGAAGAGACCTTTGGCAACATCCGGATTTACGGGATCATCCGGGCTCCGGAACCAGTCAAAAAATGGCTTACGCTTATGAACGATAAAAAGTAATGCAAGTTGTTTCCGATCTTACGGACTCACGATGCCTTATTTTGCGGAAAACAGGGCTTTTTTCGGAGTTGCGGACTGAGGAGACGCTATTTGCTGGAAAACTGCCGATTGCGAGTGCTGCTCGCACGAATAACGTCTCCTGTGTCCGCGAAATTCGCGAACCCTCGTATTTTGTAAAAATAGCGGCTCCTCTGTCCGTACAAACGCCACTTACAGAGGAACGCTTATCCGAGAGACCACTAAAAAGGTTTCAGTATAATAACAAGGTTACGTCCGCGCGGACAAGGGAATGATGCAGCCCTGCATCAAAGGCGAAGCCCCTCCCTTGACGAAGAAGAACTCTTCCTCATCCTCCCGGCGCCGGATGTTCTCGCCTGCCAGGTCCGCAAAATCCGGCGTAAAGTGGAACTCTACCCGGCAGGGTCCGTTCAGTAGAGCGTCCTCACCCTGGTGAGCAGCCAAACATTCCGCAACCTCCGCAAACAAGACCGGACGGGAGCTGACGATATCCATCACGTCGAATTTCCCTTCGGACAACTCATACACCAGCAGCAGCTCCCGGTCCTCCGAATAATAGAGGGCATCCGGGAAGACATTCAGGCAATACCAGAGGAAGATGGAGGAACTGCCGGAAACGCTGCATTCCGCCGGCAATGGACTTCGACTCTGAGCCAAACGGACAAGGAGAGCCCAGTCCTCCTCCCGGGACACATCCAGCTTCCGCAGCTGCGGCGACCTGGCTAGCTTCGGGAGTTCCACATCCGTTTCATACCGGTAAAAGGGGCTTCGAGAGAATCCCAATTTCGGGTAAAGGTTAACAACGGATTCGTTGGCTAAAAGAAAGACCAAGCCGTTGTCCTGCTTGCCGAGAGGGGCCAGCGCTTCCTCCATCAGGGTTTTGAACAGTCCCAAGCCCCGGTAATCCGGGTGGGTCATCACCGTGCCGATCTGAAGCGCAGGCACCTCGTTTCCATGCAGCAGCACCGTCATGGCCGTCACAGACACATTGGCCACAATCTCCTCACCGTCCGTGAAGGAATAGCAGGTGTAGCTGTCGTCCCAGGCCCCTTTTTGATACCACGCCTCAAAATCTATGCCAAAGGTCAGCTGCGCCAGCCGGTTAAAGCTGAGCCGCAGGCTGTCCTGATCCTTGTAGCGGGAGACCAATTGCAAACGGTTCCTCATCGTAGCATCCTCCTTTTTACTCCAATAGCTCCAGTTTAGACAGGCCACCCCGCAAAAGCTATACCCAAAACAGCTTTAACCAAAGAATCCTTTAACCCCTGCAGCAGACAAAAGAAGTTTAGGGAGGGGAGATGCTGGGGAAACTGAAAACGATAGGCAATCACATCCCAGATGACAAGGAGTTTGCACATGGCGAAAAGTGATGATTTGGTCAAATACATTACCCAGCAGGTGGTCACGTATATCGACACCCCTATGGAGGTGCGCAAGCAGCACCGCCAGGAGCGGCGCACCATCCGCAACAGCACCCCCTGGACCGTCCGGTGGTTCGGTTTACTGCCGTTGTCCATTAAGGTGTGGAAGGAGCAGAAACGAAAAAAACAGCCCTCTCCCGATTAAGGAGCTGCCGGAGCAGCCGCTTATGGGACGGACTGGTGATGAAAAGCTGTGGAGGCTTTTGCCGGTTGCGGCAGCGCTTCTGCAGCTTTTCTATATGTGAATAGGAGGAGAACCGTTAGTTGGTAAAAAAGCTGCCCAGCTTCACCGCCGCGTCGTAAGGCACATACCGGGCGCCCTCATGCTCCAGCCGGAGAAAAGGTCCGCCGTGGCTCCATTCATGGAAGCCTGTTGCGGCAAGGGGGTACAGGGCTTTGCCGCCGTACCATTTGCCCAGGTAGGTGACAGGTGTTTCCTCTGAGCTAATCGACCCGGCCTTCCACGCAGAAAAGTCCAGCTCAGGCTGCGGGCTGCCCTTTAGCCAAACAGGCTTCAGGAACGGGTCGAAGGGCATTTTGATCAGGGTGTGTTTTAAGC
>JAEWAA010000590.1 GCA_023391955.1 Bacillota bacterium
ACCTCAAGTTCCCCCTAACCTGCCTCATCTGGACCTAAGTTACCTCAAGCACCCCTAACCTGCCTCATCTGGACCTAAGCTACCTCAAGTTACCTTAAGTTACCTTAAGCGGCTCCAACCAGCTCCATTACCCAGTAACTGCTCCCAACCTGCCCCATCACCGCAGCATCTGCTTCCAACCGGGCAGTCTTCGGGTTTTAATCTGTAGAGGCTGTGCTATAATAGGTAGAATAAGGAATGGAGGAATCTTGTATGCCCCGGGTGGATGAATTCGGGTTAATCCGGCTGCTTACGGGAGGCCGCCGCAATCCCGCGAATGTGGAACCGGGCCCAACGGGGGCCGGGGACGGCGTAGCCGTCGGCATCGGAGACGATGCGGCCGTGCTGGATGGACGGAGCGGTTTTCAATGGGTGGTTACCTGTGATACGATGGTCCGGGACATTCATTTCAAACCCGAGACAATGACGTACGAAGCCATCGGCTACAAGGCCATGGCATCCAATATAAGCGACTTGGCGGCTATGGGGGCCATCCCCCGCTTCGCGGTGGTGGCTCTGTCCGTGCCGGCGGATATGGAAACGGAGGCCCTCCGCGAGCTGTACGATGGCCTCTATGCCTGCGCCAACCGCTACGGCGTGGCGGTCGTCGGCGGGGACACCACCTCTTGTGCCCGTGATATGACCGTGTCCGTCACCGCCATCGGCGAGGTGGAGACGGACCGTGCTCTGTTGCGCAGCGGCGCGCGCCCGGGGGACACGGTGTTCGTCACCGGTCCCCTGGGCCTCTCCGCCGCCGGGCTGCATCTGCTCCTGGCCGCAGGCCGGAGCGCGTATGCTTTGCCCGAGCTGCCGGAGGAGCGGCAGCGGCTGGTGCGGGCGCACCAGTTCCCCCAGCCTCAGGTGGAGGCGGGGCGGATTTTGGTGCGCAGCGGGTTGGGCCGGTCGCTGAACGATGTCAGCGACGGTCTGGCCAGCGAGGCCTGGGAGCTGGCGGAGGCCTCCGGCTGTGTCATCCGGCTGGAGGAGGACCTGCTGCCGGTGGATCCTGCTCTCTCCGGTTATGCCCGCGAAGCAGGGCTTAACCCGCTGGAGCTGATGCTGTACGGCGGGGAGGACTACCGCCTCACCGGCACCGTGCGGGGAGAGGATACGGCGGCGGTGCAGGCTCTTTTTGATGCGGAGGGGATGGAATTCCATGTT
Source organism: Bacillota bacterium (assembly GCA_023391955.1). Lineage (GTDB taxonomy): Bacteria > Bacillota > Bacilli > Paenibacillales > NBRC-103111 > Paenibacillus_AR. The sequence goes on from JAEWAA010000590.1 coordinate 1,201, forward strand.
GTGGGCCATGTGCTGGCAGGCGGGGAGTCCGCAGCTTCCGGTGTGCTCCTGAAGCGCCGGGACGGAAGTGTTAGTCCGCTGCAGAAGCGGGGGTACAATCATTTTAAGGAAGACCAATCAGCCGATGCTTAAGGAGGCAGCCGCTATGGATGCGCATTCCACTACCTATTGGTACGAATCCCGGGAGGAGCAGGATACCTACCGGCTGGCTAAAGAGCTGGCCCGGTTTTTTATACCGGGTTCGGTGATCGGACTGGACGGGGATCTGGGCGCCGGCAAAACCACCTTTTCCAAAGCGGTGGGACTGGCCTTGGAGGTGCAGGAAACCGTCAACAGCCCAACCTTTACCATTATTAAAGAGTATGAGGGGCGCACTATGCCCTTTTATCATATGGATGTGTACCGCATCTCCCAGGAGGAGGCGGAGGATATAGGGCTGGACGATTATTTCTACGGAGACGGCGTGACCTTGGTGGAGTGGGCATCCATCATCCGGGACTTGATCCCGGAGGAGCATCTGTCCGTATACATCGAGAACACCGGCTGGACGGAGCGCAAGTTCCGGCTGGCTCCCGTGGGGGCTGTCTACGAAAAATGGTGTTCGGATCTAAAGGAGCAGGGAATTATTCATGATGAACGACAGGAATCCTGAGCATGATGTGGAAATAAAAGGAGATCCCCAAGTGGCAGCCAGTGAACTTTCCGGCGGGGATGCGTCCGGAGGGCTGCTGCTGGCCATCGACAGCGCGACGTCGGCTATGTCCGTGGCGTTGGTGAACAAGGGAAAGCTGTTGGCGGAGGTGAATTCGCTTGTCGAGCGAAATCACTCCGTTTATTTGATGCCGGCTATTGAAGAGGCCTTGAGTCAGGCGGGTCTTTCCCTGGGCGCCTTGCAGGGGATTGCCGTGGGCAAGGGTCCCGGATCATATACCGGGGTACGTATCGGAATTACGGTTGCCAAGACCATGGCATGGACCTTGAAGCTGCCTGTAGCGGGGGTATCCAGTCTGGAGGCGCTGGCGGCGGGAGCTTTGGCCGAATGGCGGAAGCAAGGTGGCACGAGCAGCCGCGTGTGGGTGGTGCCTATGCTGAATGCCCGGCGGGGGCAGGCTTTTACGGCGCTGCTGGAGCTGCGTGAGCCCGAAACGGCGTTGGCGGGGGCGCAGGAGAACGCTAGCTCCCTGCCTTCGATGTGGCCGGTTTCTTCACCGGGCTGGTTGTGCCGGGAGGAAGACGGTATCCGTTTGATGGAGACCTGGGCGGACCGGTTGCTTGAGCTGCTGGGACAAGAGCAGGAGCCTCCGGAAGCGGTGCTGTTTGTGGGCGAACCCCAGGAATTCGGGGCGGTGACAGAGCGTTTTGCCCAAGCTGCATCGGACGTTTCCGGGTTCAGTGTGCGGACCGAGGCGATTCCCTCCGATATCCACGCCGAATATGTGGGTTATCTGGGCGAGCTGCGTTTGCGCTCCGGTCAAGAGGATGATGCGCATACGCTGCTGCCCAATTACGCCCAACTGGCCGAAGCCGAGGTCAAACTTGCTGAAAAACAACAAAACAAATGAAATTATATAGTCAGGAGGGAGCGGCATGGAGCTTCCTATAGCAGACGGTTTGGGGCCGCTGTTGTCTCCGGTTTTCCGGCCGATGCGGGCTGAGGATATCGGGAGTATTGTGGAGATTGAAAAAGAAGCCTTTCCCACGCCTTGGACGGCCGGGGCGTTTCAGAATGAGCTGTCTAATAATCATTTTGCCCATTATCTGGTTATGGAGGTAGAGGGCGACATCGCCGGTTATGCGGGCATGTGGGTGATTATGGATGAGGCCCATGTGACCAATATCGCCATCCGGTCCATGTACCGCGGCAAAAAGCTGGGCGAACGCCTTTTGACCGAGCTGCGGAGCAAGGCCAACTCACGGGGAGCCAAACGGATGACCCTGGAGGTGCGGGTGACCAACCGGATAGCGCAAAACTTGTATGAAAAGCTGGGCTTCCGTTCCGTTGGCGTGCGCAAGGGCTATTATACGGATAATAATGAAGATGCGCTGATCATGTGGGCGGATATTCCAGAGGAGCGGTGGAGAACATCATGATGGACAAAATAAAGCTTCCGGCTGTGACCCCAGGCACATCATCGCTGATTCTGGCGATTGAGACCAGCTGCGACGAAACCTCGGTGGCGGTGGTGGAGGACGGGCGGACCATCCGCTCCAACGTTATTTCCTCCCAGATCGAAACCCATAAGAAATTCGGCGGAGGGGTGCCCGAGGTGGCATCACGGCAGCATGTGGAGAGCATTACCTGGATCATTGAAGAGGCTGTGGAAAAAGCAGGCATCCGCCTCCAGGAAGTGGATGCGGTGGCCGTGACCCAGGGACCGGGTCTGGTGGGCTCCCTGCTGGTGGGATTGGTGGCCGGCAAAGCGCTGGCCTTCTCCCTGGGGGTGCCACTGATTGCGGTGCACCATATTGCCGGCCATATCTATGCCAACCGCTTCGTTCAGGAGCTGGAGTATCCCAGCCTGGCGCTGGTGGTGTCCGGCGGACACACAGAGCTGGTGGTGCTGGAGGGGCCGGGCCAATTCCGGATCATCGGGCGGACCCGGGACGACGCCGTGGGCGAGGCCTACGATAAGGTCGCCCGGGCCTTGGGGCTGCCGTATCCCGGCGGCCCCCATCTGGACCGGCTCGCGCTGGCCGCAGACGGGGCGGTGCAGCTGCCCCGCGCCTGGCTGGAGCCGGATTCCTACGATTTCAGCTTCAGCGGGCTGAAATCGGCGGTATTGGCCGCGCTGAACACGGCGCGGATGAAGGGGCTTGACCTTGCCGCGGATCACGTGGCAAGGGGGTTCCAGGACTCCGTCATCGACGTGGTGACGGAGAAGGCCATGCGCGCCGCCCGGCAGTTCGGCGCGAAGCAGCTGTTGTTGGCCGGAGGTGTGGCGGCCAACAAAGGGCTCCGGGGGAGCCTCACGGAGCGGTGCCGGCAGGCCCGGCTTCCGCTGGTCGTTCCTCCCCTGGAGCTGTGCACGGACAATGCGGCGATGATCGCCGCCGCCGCGCACTTGAAGTGGGAGCGCGGAGAGTTCGCGCCCATGACGTTGAAGGCTGAGGCCGTCCTTTCCCTGGAGGAATGGTCGGTGAAATCCTAAAAGAGTGAAGTGAGAGCAGCCTGCGGTGTCGGGCTGCTTTTTTTGATGTGGATAAACTCGCACCAGATATGGTTTTCTCCAAGGATTTCCACAGCAACCAAAACAAGAAGTACCACAATTTCATGCACAGAGGCATGTGGATAAAGATATCCACATGACCTGTGGATAATGTGTATAAACTCAAAAAAGCCTGATTCGGCGCGGGGATATTATGCACATTCTACGCAGAATAACTTATCCACATATATGGGGATAGCTTGTGGATAATGGGGATAAGATTGTGGCTAAGTGCCGGAAACATGGGAATAAGCTGCATTTTTTGGGCTGGTTGCTTCCTGCGCACATGTGGATAAGTGCCAAGCCTCAAATCGCCATTAAAACGTGGCTAAGTTCTGTTGGACTAACCGAGGTTTGCCCACAGGAGGCTGGGATCCGAGTAAAACTATGCTGTATGCAGCCGGCCTCCCATCCCCACGCATAGGCAACCTCATCACATCGGGCTGACTCGACATCCCTGCGCATAGATAACCTCGTCACATCGGGCTGGCTCGACATCCCCGCGCATAGATAACCTTGTCACATCGGCCGGCCCTCCATCCGGACCGAGGAGCCGCTATTTCGCCGAAATATGCTTTTCGAGGAGTTTCGCGGACACACGGGACCTTATTTCCTCTCCAGTTTGCGCAAAAGGGCTGATTTTGAGCTAATAGCGTCCCCTGAGTCCGTTACTTGGAAAAACTAGCGTATTTGCGCGGAATAACGGCTCCTGTGTCCGTTGGCTCACCCCGCCCCTTCCGCCAACTCAAAAACCCGGACGCATCATGTGCCCGGGTTTACTGGTATACCGTCTCGAACTGGCTAAGCGCCAGAGACTGACCTATCGCCTTTGGTCCTGACGAACCGCCTCTACCAAGCCTTGCCTTCCCCGTACCCTTACTGCAGTTGACCATTTACGCCATTAACTGCTCCCAGGTTTCGTAATGCTCCTGTAGCTGCTGCCGTTTGGTGTCGAGCTCGCTGTTGATGCCTTGCACGGCAATATAGTCGTTGTAGACCTCGGGGAGGGTCAGCTGCTCCTCCAGCCCTGCAATATCCTGCTCCAGCTGGCCAATCTCCTGCTCCAGCTGCTCCAGCCGGCGCTGGCGGCTGCGTTCCTCGCGTGCGGCCTGTTTGTTGGCTTCATAGCTGTTATTAGCCGGCTCAGCACCATTCTTGGCGCTCATTCCACTAGAGGAGCCCGGGTTCCGGATGGTGCCGGCTCCAGTGGCGCCGCTTCCGCTTTCCGTGCGGGAAGCGGGTTTAGATGAAGCGTCGGCCGCCTCCGCCCGGGCTTCCTCCAGCTCAAGCTTCTTCTCGATGTAATCATCATAATTCCCCAGATAGGCGGTAATGCCATCCTTGTCCAGCTCCAGCACCCGGTCCGCCATTTTGTTTAGGAAATACCGGTCATGGGAGATAAAAAGCAGGGTGCCTTCGTAATCCATCAACGCAGACTCCAGCACTTCCTTGCTGAACAAATCCAGATGGTTGGTGGGTTCGTCCAGGATCAGCATGTTGGCGTTCTGGAGCATCAGCTTGGCCAAGGACACCCGTGCTTTTTCCCCGCCGCTTAAGGAGGAGACCCGCTTGAACACATCCTCGCCGGTGAACAGGAAGTTCCCCAGAACTGTGCGTACCCGGGCTTCCTCCATATGGGGATATTCATTCCAAACCTCATCCAGCACCGTGTTGGCCCCGTTCAGATGGGACTGCTCCTGGTCATAATACCCGATCTGAACCCGGGTCCCCCAGTAGAAGGTCCCTCTCCAGGGTTTGAGCTGCTCCGTCAGCACCTTGAACAGGCTGGATTTGCCGATACCATTGGGTCCGATCAGCGCAGCCGTATCGCCGCGGGACAGCTGGAAGCTGGCATGCTGGAACAGCGGAGTTTCGCCGTCGTAGCTTACGGCCAAATCCGAGGCGTTCAACACATCCCGTCCAGAGGAATAAGCCGGCTCAAAGGAGAAAGCCGCTTTTTTTAGCTCACCCTGAGGTTTGTCGAGACGGTCCATCTTCTCCAGCGCCTTGCGGCGGCTTTGGGCCCGTTTGGTGGTGGTGGCACGGACGATATTCTTCTGGATAAAATCCTCCATCCGGGCGATTTCTTCCTGCTGTTTGTCGAATTGCTTCATTCGGATTTCGTATTCTTGCGCCTTCAGCTCCACATAACGGCTGTAATTGCCGGTATACCGGACGGATTGATGGCGTTCGATTTCGTAAATGGCGGTAACCAGGGCATCCAGGAAATACCGGTCATGGGATACCACGAGAATGGCGCCGGGATAGGAGCGCAGGTACCCTTCCAGCCAGGTCAAGGTAGCTATGTCCAAATGGTTGGTAGGTTCGTCCAGCATCAGCACATCCGGCTCCTGAAGCAGCATTTTGGCCAGGGCCAGACGGGTGCGTTGGCCGCCGCTTAGAGTGGAAATTAACGTATCCGGGGCAAAATCCCCAAACCCCATACCCGACAGCACGCTGCGCATACGGGATTCCATGCTGTAACCGCCCTTTTCCTTAAACTGCTCGGACTTGGCGGCGTATTGGTGGAGCAGGGCTTCGTAGGCTTTTTCGTTCTCATGAAGCTTCGGGTCAGCCATAGCTTCTTCCATTTTCCGAAGCTCCTGCTCGGTTTGCAAAAGAGGGGCAAACACGTCCAGCATTTCCGCCCGGATGCTGCGTTCGCTTTGCAGGCCGCTGTTCTGTGCCAGGTAACCGACACGAATATCCTTGTTTTTGAAGATTTCGCCGTTGTCATGCGACATTTCCCCGGAAATAATTTGCAGGAGCGTGGATTTTCCCGCCCCGTTGACACCAACCAGGCCGATTCGCTCCCTGTCCTGCACCTGTACATTTATATTCGACAGCACGGTTCGGGTGCCGTAGCTCTTGCTGATGTTTGAGGCCTGAAGCAAAATGGCCATTGTCAATCGTCCCTCCGTATTTCACCTTAAAATCATGATTTGTGTACATAGTGTAACATATCCGGGCCTCTTTTCTCATCCCACGAAATATTTATAGCCAAAAAGTCCAGCCACCTAAAGGAATAGGTTGGATTATTTTGTGAATTGCGCATTGGCTTCGCTGTGTGAGGGGAAAGATTTTATGGGGGACGATGGCGGTGCATCAATTTTATTGAAGATGTTTTGCCTGGGGGGATTGTTTTTCGCAGGCTGGAATAATATGCTACAATAGAACTGCCCTAACACGAACGGAAATTCCTACTGAAACTCGTCGGCGTAAAGGAGTGTGCATCAGGCATGTCCCAATGGAAAAAAGAGCTCCGCCGCACTGTGCTGGACAAGCGGGAGAAGCTGGGGGCGGAGGAGAGACGGCTGAAATCCGCCGCTATCTGCAGCAGGATCGTGGACATGCTGGAGCATGAGGGCACTCTCCGGGGCCAAGGCCGATTGTTGACCTTTATGCCCTTCGGCCATGAGGTGGATATCCATCCGGTGGCGGAACACTGCTGGGAAGCCGGCGGTTCCGTGACAGTGCCGAAGACGGTTCCGGCGGAGAAGCGGCTGGAGCTGTTCAACGTCCACAGCCTGGAGGAGCTAACTCCGGGACTATGGGGGATTCTTGAGCCGGATGCGGCCAAAGGGGCGGTTCTGGCTGACCCGGCGCAGCTGGCTGCTGTTCTGGTGCCGGGAGTGGTGTTTGACCGGAACGGGGGACGGGTAGGTTATGGAGGCGGATATTACGACCGGCTTCTGGCCGGACTTGATGGGCAGGGTTTCCGTCCGATTACCATTGCCCCGGCGTTTGAGATGCAGATGTGTAAGGGTCTTGAGTTGGAGGCCCATGATATAAAGGTGGATGCGGTGGTAACCGAATCAGGCTGGTATGTGAGGAGAGGGGATGGAGAGGGTGTCGGAGCATTCCGGGGAATTCAGTCATTTTAATGAACAGGGAAGAGCGCGGATGGTGGATGTGACGGACAAGACAGTAACTGAACGCAGTGCTGTAGCCGAAACGGCGGTGCTGATGCGCCCCGACACACTCCGCCAGATCAAGACAGGTGGAATCGCCAAGGGGGATGTACGGGCTGTCGCCCAAATTGCAGGCATCATGGCGGCCAAAAAAACCTCCGATTGGATTCCCATGTGCCATCCCCTGGCGCTGACGGGAGTGGACATCCGCTTTTCCGATAACGACAAGGATACGCTATATATAGAAGCAACTGTGAAAACCACCGGCAAAACCGGCGTGGAGATGGAGGCGTTGACTGCCGTTTCCGCTGCTGGACTGACGGTGTACGATATGTGCAAGGCGCTGGACAAGGACATGGAGCTTGGGCCGACACGTTTGTTGGCCAAACATGGAGGCAAAAGCGGCCCGTACCTGAGGCCCGGCCAATCCGCATTCCAAGAAGAGGGAGGGAACCGCTAATGGGTTTTCGAGTAGGCATACTGGCCGCCAGCGACCGCGGCGCGCGCAAGGAACGGGAGCATACCAGCGCTCAGGTCATCCGCGAGCTGGTGGAGGAAGAACTGATGGGCGCAATTGTGGAGTTCCGGATTGTTCCGGACGAGAAGCAGGAAATTATGGCGGCCCTCATTGAAATGACGGATTATTATGAGGCGAATCTGGTTATCACCACCGGAGGGATCGGGTTGAAGCCCCGGGACGTGACGCCGGAAGCGACGCTGGAGGTGGTGGAGCGGCTTGCGCCGGGTTTTGCGGAGGCCATCCGCAGTGCGATGATTGCGGCGAATTTGCCGGAGGCGCTGTGTATGAGAGGGATTTCCGGCCTGCGGGGGCAATCGCTGATCCTGAACCTGCCCGCAGACCCCAAGGGGGTCCATGAAAGCATGAAGGCGGTAATGGGTTATCTTCCCACAGCCTTGAACCAGCTGGAAGGACGAGAGAGCGGAGACGAGGGGGAGGGGGCTTGATTTTATTTAGCCCAACCTGCCCGTTGATGGCCCGGCGATAACGCGGTACAATGGTACTGCCGGCGGAATAATAAAACGCTTGCATACGATTCATAAAAGGGGAGATGGCCTCATGTTTAGTGGAATTGGCGCAACGGGCATCATATTGATTATTTTGGTTGCCTTGCTATTGTTCGGGCCCAACAAGCTTCCGGAGCTGGGCAGGGCGTTCGGCCGTACGCTTCGTGAATTCAAGGAAGGCGCCAGAGACATCATGGACGAGGAACCCAAACCCCGCAAGGAAATCCGTACCGAAGAGGTTCAAGTCCAGCCTTCCGCCAAATCCGATGCCGCCCAAAGCTCCACGAAACCGCAGGAGTAAGTAAGCTTCCCGGACAGACAGACTCGACGGATCGGCAGGTGGTGGTATGGAGGAGATGAAGGAAGAGGACAAGGACATGTCCCTGGTGGAGCATATCACGGAGCTGCGCAAACGGGTTATTCTGGTGCTGGCGGTTTTTGTGGTTGCCATGATCGGGGGGCTGTTTGCCTCCTCGTATGTCATTGATCTCATCAAAAGTGTGGAGCCGGCCAAATCCATGGCTTGGCATGCCATATCCCTCTGGGATGGCATCCGTATCTATATGCAGTTTGCCGTTGGTATTTCCTTGGTGGTGGCGCTGCCGTTCACCTTGTATCAGGTGTGGGCGTTTGTGAAGCCGGGGCTGAAGGGGCATGAGCAAAAGGCGGCGCTCCGGTTTATTCCTTTTTCGGTGGTGCTGTGGGTGGTAGGCCTGGCCTTCGCCTACGGCGTGGTGTTCCAGATGGCGGTTTATTTCACCACCAAGGTGAACCGGGGGCTGGGCTTGACGGAGATTTATGGGGTCAGCCAATATTTCAGCTTCATGTTCAATATTCTGATTCCGGTGTCGCTGCTTTTCGAGCTGCCGGTGGTGGTGATGTTCCTCACCCAGCTGCGGATTCTGAATCCCCGGATGATGAAGAAGCTCCGGCGTTTCGCGTATCTGGTCCTGGTGATTGTGGCAACGGCGATTACACCGCCGGATTTTATTTCGGACTTTCTGGTGGCGGTCCCGCTGATTCTGCTCTATGAGTTCAGCGTGCTGCTCTCCGCCAGGGTGTACCGCAAGCAGCTGGACAAGGACAAGGCGTGGGAAGAGGATTTCTACGGCAAGAAGCAGGAGCATCCTGTGTAGCGTCTCGCCAGCTGCGAGCTTTCCGGAGCAGGGAGAGCCTCGCCAATAGAAACCGTGGTCCGGGAGGGCGGCGGTTTTTTGCTGTATAGAGGGGGGCTGCGGGATGGACGAAGTTAGCGGAGCCGCCTGTGTATATGAAAAACCGAGTATAATTCCCCAGAATGGCGGGATTGGAGGCTTTATACTCGAAAAATCATACATAATCAGCCCCGGCACAGGGCTAATAGGCAAAATATATATGAAAAACCGAGTACAATTGGGCCAAACAGGATTTTCGCCAAAATTGGATATGAAAAACCGAGTACACGGGTTCACCAAGTAACGGTAACATATACACTTCCCCTCCCATTTCAGCACGTTGCTCTGCTTCCCGCCCAGACATGGAGCCGCGCTCCGGAATATTTTTCCTTCCGGTGGAGAGAATGAGAAAAGTGCCTGGGGAATTGAAGATTTTTTGGCCCAAAAGACTTGCAAATTGTTCCCAAACTGATTAATATAAGAATTGTTGTTAGCACTAAGTTGGTTCGAGTGCTAACAGAGCGCAATATGCGCAACCTTACACCCAACTAAACCATTTTTCAAGGAGGCATTTGATCCATGATCAAACCGTTAGGCGACCGCGTAGTTCTTGAAGCCATTGCGAAGGAGGAAACCACGGCGAGCGGCATCGTTCTTCCCGATACTGCCAAGGAAAAGCCGCAAGAGGGCAAAATTGTTGCTGTAGGCAGCGGGCACCTGAAGGATGGACAGCGCGTAGCTTTGGAGGTTAAGGAAGGCGACCGTGTTCTTTTCTCCAAATATGCCGGTACAGAAGTAAAGTATCAAGGCAGAGAGCTGTTGATCATGCGTGAAAGCGACATCCTGGCCGTACTGGGCGAATAAGCTTCCTTAAGCGCTGCCGCCGACCGGCAGGCTTGGCCAAACATAAATAGCGTGACCAAATTATACTTATTCGGGAGGTTTCCATAACATGGCAAGAGACATTAAGTTCAGTGAAGACGCCCGCCGCTCCATGCTTCGCGGTGTGGATGCTTTGGCGAATGCAGTGAAGGTTACTCTCGGTCCTAAGGGCCGCAACGTGGTGCTGGAGAAGAAATTCGGCAGCCCGCTGATCACCAATGACGGTGTAACCATCGCCAAGGAAATCGAACTGGAAGACCCGTTCGAAAACATGGGCGCCCAACTGGTTAAGGAAGTGGCTACCAAGACTAACGATGTTGCAGGCGACGGCACCACTACTGCAACCGTTCTGGCTCAAGCCATGATCCGCGAAGGTCTGAAGAACGTAACTGCAGGCGCTAACCCGATGGTTATCCGCAAGGGTATCGAGAAGGCTGTTAGAGCTGCTGTTGAAGAGCTGCAAAAGATCTCCAAGCCTATCGAAGGCAAACAATCCATCGCACAAGTTGCTTCCATCTCCGCTGCTGACGAAGAGCTGGGCCAACTGATCGCTGAAGCTATGGAAAAGGTTGGCAACGACGGCGTAGTTACTGTTGAAGAGTCCAAGGGCTTCGTAACCGAGCTGGAAGTTGTAGAAGGTATGCAATTCGACCGCGGCTATGTGTCCGCTTATATGGTTACCGACAGCGACAAGATGGAAGCTGTTCTGGATAACCCCTATATCCTCATTACCGACAAGAAAATCACCAATATCCAGGAAATTCTGCCTGTTCTCGAGAAGATCGTACAACAAGGCAAACCCCTTCTGATCATCGCTGAGGATGTTGAAGGCGAAGCAATGGCTACCTTGGTTCTGAACAAACTGCGCGGCACCTTCACTTGCGTAGCTGTTAAGGCTCCTGGCTTCGGCGACCGCCGCAAGGCTATGCTGGGCGACATCGCTGCTCTGACCGGCGCTCAAGTGATCACCGAAGAGCTGGGCCTGGAACTGAAGTCCGCTACTGTGGCTCAACTGGGTTCCGCCCGTCAAGTGCGTGTAACCAAGGAAAACACCATCATCGTGGACGGCAGCGGCGACAAGAAGGACATCGGCCAACGTGTCAGCCAAATCCGTGCCCAACTGGAAGAAACCACTTCCGACTTCGACCGCGAGAAGCTGCAAGAGCGTCTGGCTAAGCTGTCCGGCGGCGTAGCCGTTATCAAGGTTGGCGCTGCTACCGAAACCGAGCTGAAGGAACGCAAGCTGCGCATTGAAGATGCTCTGAACTCCACCCGTGCTGCTGTGGAAGAAGGCATCGTATCCGGCGGCGGTACTGCCCTGGTGAACGTATATGCTGCAGTTGCTGCTGTGGTTGCCGAAGGCGACGAAAAGACCGGCGTAAACATCGTGCTGCGCGCTTTGGAAGAGCCGATCCGCATCATCGCTACCAATGCAGGCCAAGAAGGCTCCGTTATCGTTGAGCGTCTGAAGAAAGAGCCTATCGGTACTGGCTACAACGCTGCTACCGACGAGTGGGTGAACATGTTCCAAGCTGGTATCGTTGACCCGGCTAAGGTAACCCGTTCCGCACTGCAAAACGCTGCTTCCGTTGCAGCTATGTTCTTGACTACTGAAGCTGTTGTAGCCGAGAAGCCGGAAGACAAAAAAGCAGGCCTGGCTGAAATGAACGCTATGGCAGGCGGCGGCATGGGCGGTATGGGCGGATTCTAATCCACCCCTGCTCCATCCCTATACGCAAAATTAAGGAAGAGACCCTCCGGGGTCTCTTTTTTGGACTTATAATAAATTACAAAGGGAGCGGATAACGATGGAAATCCGAGTGGAACGAGTAGAGACGGAGGAGAAAACAGAGCAGTTTTTGATGCTGCTGCGGGAGATTGCCCTGTGGCTAGAGGAAATCGGACAGCCGATGTGGAGCCTGGAGGGTCTGAAGAAGGAACGGTTCCTTGCCGAAAATGGGGATGCGGAGCTGTATCTTGTTTATTGCGGGGATGAGCCGGCAGGGGCGTTTATGCTGAAGTCCCATAATGAGTTCTGGTGGCCGGAGGCCCGGGAGGGCGAGGATGTGTTTCTGAAAAAGCTGGGGGTAAGCCGCGTGTATGCCGGAACAGGGCTGTCCGGACGAATATTGGAGTGGGTGAAGCGGGAGGCGGAGCACCGGGGGCTGAAGCATGTGCGCATTGAATTTTATGCTGACCGGGAGCACCTGCTTAAATTGTACCTGACCAATGGCTTTGAGGAGGTTCGTCGCCGGGTGATGCCCGACGGTATCGAGATTTCGCTGTGCCAGTACGTTTCGGGGCAACCGGAGAAAGTGCTTTGAGCAGCCGGGAGCAGGATTTTTTGGCGGGAATCGATTATTTGATGGAGGGGAATCCGCGGCAGCAGGATGTTTACCGGGTGCTTCGCGGGCTTGGCGTAATGGAGGTGCTGGAGCCGTATCAGCCTGTGCTGGTGGGGACGGTTCCCCTTGATGTGGATATACCGGGAAGCGATCTGGATGTGGTTTGCCATGTGGAGCAGGAGAAGAGAGAGGCTTTTGAGGCTTTGCTAAAAGGTACTTTCGGGAGCTGCGGGGATTTCGAATATGCCGCCAGAGAAGTGGACGGGCTGCTCCGGCAGGTAGGCCGGTTCCGGTATGAGGGTTGGGCGGTGGAGATTTTCGGGCATCCACTGCCTTTGGAGGAGCAGAACGGTTACCGGCATATGGTGGTGGAGCACCGTCTGTTGGAGCTGTTGGGTGACAGGGGGCGGGAAGCTATCCGGAGTCTGAAGCTGCAGGGGTTCAAAACAGAGCCGGCCTTCGCACAGCTGCTTCTCCTGGAGGGTGATCCTTACAAGGAGCTTCGGGACATGTATCATTGGTCCCCTGAACAGTTAGCGGCATTAGCCGCGGGGCTGATGGAGTGAGACACGGTTTTCTTCTAAAATATGTAACCCGCACCCGAACAAATGTGCTATAATGACAGAAATTATGTGGAGGAGGGGCTGGATTGAAGATCAGGTTCAGGCTGATTCCGGCGGTGCATTTGTTTTTTATCCGGGAGGAAAAGATTCTGCTGCTGCGGCGCTACAATACCGGCTATGAGGACGGCAACTACAGTGTGGTGGCGGGACATCTGGATGGCGGGGAGGAGGTTTGGCAGGCTGCGACCAGAGAAGCCTTCGAGGAAGCAGGTGTAATTATCCG
>JAEWAA010000091.1 GCA_023391955.1 Bacillota bacterium
ATCTTCTCCTGCGCGTGATACATGAAGATGGTTCCATCCTTCATGCGCTGGGAGACGACCGCACGGGCCACGATGGCGCCGTTGGCGTTGTAGACTTCCACCCAGTCATTATCGACGATGCCGGCCCTTGCTGCATCCGGCTCCGAAATCCAGACAACCGGCCCGCCGCGATTGAGCGTCAGCATCAGGAGATTGTCCGTATAGGTGGAGTGGATGCCCCATTTCTGGTGCGGCGTGATGAAGTTCAGCACCAGATGCGGCTGGCCGTCCGCCTTTTCGCGGATTGCCGGGTTGACCGTCTTGGTGTCGATGGGCGGGCGATAGACGCAGAAGCCCTCGCCGAAGGCGCGCATCCACAGATGATCCTGATAGAGCTGCTGACGGCCGGTCAGCGTGCGCCACGGGATCAGCTCATGGACGTTGGTATAGCCCGCATTATAGCAGACGGTTTCGGACTCGATGCCCGACCATGTGGGAGACGAGATAATCTTGCGCGGCTGCGCAACAATATCGCGATAGCGAATCTTCTCATCTTCCTTGGGGATAGCCAGATGAGAATGGTCGCGGCCTGTGAATTTCGACAGCGCTTCCCATGCCTTGACCGCCACTTCGCCGTTGGTTTCCGGCGCGAGCGACAGAATAACCTCGGTTGCGTCAACGTCGGTATAGATGCGCGGGCGCCCCTCGCTCGCACCCGGCTCATGCACCTTGCCATTCAGTTTGGCGAGCAGCTCGACCTCGTGTTCGGTATTCCACGAAATGCCCTTGCCGCCATTGCCCAGCTTGTCCAGGAGCGGCCCGACGGAGGTATAGCGCTTGTAGAGGTTTGGATAATCGCGCTCCACAACCACAACCGAGGGCATTGTCTTGCCGGGGATTGGCTCGACTTCACCCTTCTTCCAATCGAGGACCTCCTTAGGCTGCGCCAGCTCGCCCGCCGTGTCATGCAGGGTGGGCACGAGAACGATGTCCTTCTCGACGCCCAGCACTTCCGGCGCCACTTCCGAGAACTTCCGGGCAATTCCCTTGAAGATTTCCCAGTCGCTCCGTGCTTCCCATGCCGGGTCGGCTGCGCTCGACAGCGGATGGATAAACGGATGCATGTCGGACGTATTGAGATCGTTCTTCTCGTACCAGGTGGCAGTCGGCAGAACGATATCGGAATAGACGCAAGTTGTGGACATGCGGAAATCAAGCGTAACCAGAAGGTCGAGCTTTCCTTCGGGAGCATTCTCATGCCACACGGCCTCACGACTTTCCTGTGCGCCTTCCTGTCCCAGATCCTTGCCAAGCAGCCCGTTGGACGTGCCAAGCAGGTGTTTCAGAAAATACTCATGCCCCTTACCCGATGAGCCTAACAGGTTGGAACGCCAGACGAACATGTTGCGCGGCCAGTTGGCCTCGTGGTCCGGGTCCTCGCAGGACATGGTGATGGTGCCATTCTTCAGCGCATTCGCGATGAAGTCTTTCGGCTCCTTGCCCGATGCGGCTGCCTCCTTGGCAAGCTCCAGCGGGTTGGTCTGGAGCTGCGGCGCGGAGGGCAGCCAGCCCATGCGCTCGGCACGGATGTTGTAGTCGATCATCGTGCCTTCCCACGCGCCTTCGGGTGCGGTGGGCGAGAGAATGTCCTGCACCTTCACGGTCTCGTAGCGCCACTGATCGGTATGCGCATAGAAGAACGAGGTGGAGTTCATGTGGCGCGGCGGACGGCTCCAGTCGAGCGCGAAGGCAAGTGCTGTCCAGCCGGTCTGCGGACGCAGCTTTTCCTGCCCCACATAATGGCTCCAGCCGCCGCCAGACTGACCGATACAACCGCACATCACCAGCATGTTGATGATGCCGCGATAGTTCATGTCCATGTGGTACCAGTGATTGAGACCGGCACCGAGAATAACCATGGAACGACCATTGGTCTTTTCGGCATTGGTTGCGAACTCGCGGGCGACAGCAATGATCTGGTCGCGGGGGACGCCGGTGATCTTCTCGGCCCAGGCCGGAGTGTATGGCAAGCCTTCGTCATAGGACTTGGCTGAGTTCTCATCGCCTAGCCCGCGATCCAAACCGTAATTGGCAGCAAACAGATCGAACACTGTTGCGACCAGCACCTCGCCCTTTTTCAGCTTGAGCTTGCGGGCCGGGACCTTGCGCACCAGCACGCTGTCATGGTCGGTGCCTTCGAAATAATCGTGCTCGCGATTGCCAAAATAAGGGAACGCCACATCGGCCACGGCATCGTGCGCGCCCGCCTCAATGAAACTCTTGGCGAGTTCCACATCCTTGCCCCGGCCATCCTTTTCTTCGAGGTTCCACTGGCCGTCATCGCCCCAGCGGAAGCCGATGGAGCCTTGCGGGGCAACATAGGCGCCTGATTTCCTGTCGAAAGCCACTGTCTTCCAGTCGGGATTGTTTGCTTCGCCCAGATCGTCCTTCAGGTCGGAGGCGCGCAGGAAGCGGTCCGGCACATAGCGTCCGTCTTTCTTCGTGAGCATGACCAGCATCGGGAAATCAGAATATTTACGGCAGTAATCCTCGAAATAGGGCACCTGCCGGTCGAGGTGATATTCGCGCAGGATCACATGGCCAAGCGCCATGGCAAGCGCGGCGTCGGTGCCCTGTTTCGGATGCAGCCACAGGTCGGAAAACTTCGCCGCCTCCGAATAATCGGGGGAGACCACAACCGACTTTGTGCCTTTGTAACGCACTTCCGTGTAGAAATGCGCGTCCGGCGTGCGCGTCTGCGGTACATTGGAGCCCCAGAGCATCAGGAAACCCGCATTGTACCAGTCAGCCGATTCCGGCACGTCGGTCTGTTCGCCCCACGTCATGGGTGAAGCGGGCGGCAGGTCACAATACCAGTCATAGAACGACATGCAGACGCCGCCGAGCAACGACAGGTAGCGCGAGCCCGCTGCATAGGACACCATCGACATGGCCGGGATCGGCGAGAATCCGATCACCCGGTCCGGCCCATAGGTCTTGGCCGTATAGGCGTTGGCCGCAGCGATGATCTCGTTGACCTCTTCCCACGTAGCGCGGACAAAACCACCAAGACCGCGCACCTTCATATAGTCGGCACGCTTGGCAGGGTCCTGTTGGATCGCTGCCCACGCCGCGACCGGCGTTTTCAAGGTACGCTCCCTGCGCCACAGCTTCAGGAGACGGGAGCGGATCAGCGGGTATTTCACACGATTGGCAGAATAGACATACCAGCTATAGCTTGCCCCGCGCGAACAGCCGCGCGGTTCGTGGTTCGGCAGATCGGCGCGGGTGCGCGGATAGTCGGTCTGCTGGGTTTCCCAGGTGATGATACCACCCTTGACATAGACCTTCCACGAGCAGGAGCCGGTGCAGTTCACGCCATGGGTGGAGCGGACAATCTTGTCGTGCTGCCAGCGCTTGCGATAGGCGTCTTCCCAGTCACGGTTTTCATTGGTCGTGACGCCATGGCCTTCCGAGAAGGTGCCGACATTCTTGCGCGCAAGAAAGTTCAGGCGATCGAGGAGTAGACTCATGATTTTATCCTCACTTGATTTCTTCAGGCAGCGGCAGCGGCTTGTTTGCTGCGGTGCTCCACGTCATAGAGCAGGCCGCCTTTTCGGGTGTAGACGCCCCACGTGATGACGAGGCACGTCACGTAGAAGATCAGGAAGGCCCAAAGTGCCGCTTCCGGTCCGCCGGTCATGCTGATCGAGGTGCCGTAGCCCTTCGGGATGAAGAAGGCGCCGAAGGCAGCAATGGCCGAGGTGAAGCCGGTGATGGCAGCAGATTCCTTGTCCGCTTCATGACGGCGCTCTTCCGGAGTAGCGTTTGGCATCAGCCGTACCATTTCCTTCGACATGATCGCCGGGATCATCTGGAAGGTGGAGGCATTGCCGATACCAGTCGCGAAGAACAGCAGGACGAAGGAAGCGAAGAAGCCCCAGAAAGCATTCGGCTGATCCTTGACGCCGACGAAGTACAGCACGCCAGCCACGCCGACCATCATCAGCACAAATGCCCAGATAGTGACGCGGCCCCCGCCATACTTGTCCGCCAGCCAGCCGGAACCCGACCGCGACAGCGCGCCGACCAGAGGCCCGAGAAAGGCGAACTGAAGCGCATTCACTTCCGGGAACAGGATGTTGGTCAGAAGCGGGAAGCCAGCCGAGTAGCCAATGAAAGAGCCGAAAGTCCCCGTATAAAGCCAGCACATAATCCAGTTGTGCTTGCGGCGGAAAATGACGGCCTGGTCGGCAAACGAAGCCTTGGCCGACGCAATATCGTTCATGCCGAACCAATTGGCGAAAGCCGTGACGACGATGAACGGCACGAAGAAAAAGCCGGCATTCTGCAACCAGAGCGGTGTGCTGCCGGCTTCGGTGGCAACCATTGCCGGATCACCGCCAAGCTTGCCGAATATACCGGCAGTGATGACCAGCGGAACCACGAACTGCACGACGCTGACGCCAAGATTGCCGAGGCCCGCATTGAGCGCCGCCGCATTGCCCTTTTCATGCTTCGGGAAGAAGAACGAGATGTTGGACATGGAGGAGGCAAAATTGCCGCCACCGAAGCCACAGCACAGCGCCAGCAACAGGAAGATGAAGTAAGGCGTGTTCGGATTCTGTACCGCATAGCCGATACCGATGGCCGGAATAACCAGCGACCAGGTCGTCAATGTCGTCCAAAGGCGTCCACCGAAGATCGGCACCATGAAGGAATAGAAGATACGGAAGGTCGCGCCCGAAATGCCGGGGAGCGCTGCCAGCCAGAAGAGCTGGTCGGTCGTAAACTGGTAACCCACCAGCGGCAGCTTCGCCACCACCACAGACCAGACCTGCCAGATGGCGAAGGACAGGAGAAGCGCCGGGATGGAGAGCCACAGATTGCGCTTCGCGATCTTCCTTCCCTTCTGTTCCCAGAAGGTTGGATCGTCCGGGCGCCAGTCGGTAAGGACGGAATCGCCCTTTGCCGGCTTGATTTCGGCCTTCTTCAGACCCTGCAATTCGGCGAAGGCCGGAAGCTCTTCCGTGGCCGTGCCTTGCGAGGCGCGTTCCATCTGGCGGATCGAGACATGCATCCACGCAAAGGAAACCGCAACGATCACAAACAGGAGCATGAAGCAGCTCGTCCAGAGGCCGGTCTGATCCAGCAGCACACCGAACAGGATCGGCAGGATAAAGCCACCAAGGCCACCGATCATACCAACGAGACCGCCGACAGCGCCAACATTGCCTGGATAATAGACAGGGATGTGCTTGAAGACGGCTGCCTTGCCCAAAGCCATGAAAAAGCCGAGGATGAAAACCGTGATAGTGAAGCCGATCACGCCCATTTCGGCGTGGAAAGCCAGCGGACCGTTATCGCTCTGAATGACATAATCCGTCGGTGGATAAGACAGCACGAAGGTTGCGACCAGCGAAACGGCGAAGGTCCAGTACATGACCCGACGTGCGCCGTAGACATCCGAAAGATGTCCACCATAGGCGCGGAAAAGGCTGGCCGGGACGGAGAAGAACGCCGCGATTATGCCTGCGAGGCGAATATCGACGCCATAGACATGAATCAGATATTGCGGCAGCCACAGTGCAAGAGCCACGAAAGCGCCAAAGACGAAGAAATAATACAGCGAGAAACGCCAGACCTGAATATTCTTCAGCGGCTCCAGCTCCATCAGGGTGCTGGTCGGTTTTTCGCCTTTGCGCCGACGCTCGACCAGAACGGGATCATCGCTCGTGGTGAAATAGAAAATCAGCGCCATGACAACCATCGCAGCGGCCCAGATTTCGGCAACCGCATGCCAGCCCAGTGCAACCATGACCATCGGCGCGAAGAACTTCGTCACCGCCGCGCCGACATTGCCCGCGCCAAAAACCCCAAGCGCGACACCCTGCTTTTCTGGCGGGTACCAGCGCGAGACATAGGCGACGCCAACCGCGAAAGACCCGCCTGCCACGCCGACGCCCAGCGCTGCAATCAGCATCTGGGGATAGGTGGTGGCG
>JAEWAA010000180.1 GCA_023391955.1 Bacillota bacterium
ATCCGGCAGTTGGCCAAGGCCAAACAAACCGCCGATCTCCACTCCTCTTGCTTGGATCAGGCGGCTTTGGCGGAGCTTCTGAAGACATTCGATCTGGATGGGCATATCCGGCGCATCCGTTTGGAATATGCCACCCGGATGAAGACCATGCTGGAGGTTTTACGTACTGATCCCGCTTTTGGCGAAATTACCGTCCGCACCCCCAAGGGCGGCATGTTTCTGTGGCTGGAATTGCCCGGAGAAGTGGATATGGGGACGCTGCTCCGCCTGGCTGTGGAAGAAGGAGTCGCATTTGTGCCGGGAACAGGCTTCCATACGGATGGGCGGGGCAGCCGGACCATCCGCCTGAACTTCAGCCATTCTGCACCCGAGGTTATCCGGGAAGGGATGCTGCGCCTCAAGCGCGCTTATATCCGCTGCCGGAGCCTTACCGGAACCGAAGCCGCCACCATGAGCTGACATACACTTAGGTTATACGGAGGTAACTGCCGCCAAATCCTTCTCTTCCAGCCGGACCGCTTCCTTGGGAAGGGCATCCAGCGAAAACAAGGGAATCAGCTCCTTGGCGGCAACAGGCTCGAAACGGTCCACCAGGCCATACGCATGAGCGATAAGGCCAATGACCGTTTCGGGCCTGATTTGTCTTTGGCGCATATCCGCTAATGTTATTCCTCCGTGCCGCTTGGCAAGGCGGCTCCCGTCCGGCCCCAGCAGCAAAGGCACATGGGCAAACCGGGGAACCTGCCACCCTAAAGCCTCATACAGCCAAATCTGCCGTGGTGTGGAATCCAGCAGATCGTATCCGCGCAGCACATGGGTGATGTTCATGGCCGAATCATCGGCCACTACAGCCAGCTGGTACGCAAGAATGCCGTCCGCCCGTTTGACGATAAAGTCTCCTCCTGCTCCTGCGGACACTTGCTGTACCCCAACCGCTTCATCCACAAACACCAGCGGCTCCGCCGGTATCTCAAACCGGACGGACGGAGTTTTGCGCGCCGCCTTTTCCGCCAGCTCCTCTCTACTGGCTATTTTGCATATTCCCGGATAAGCCGGTCCTTCGGAAGCCAGCCCATGGGGTGCACTGGCGATGGCCGCCAGCTCCGCCCTGCTGCAATAACACGGATATGTGCGTCCCATCCTGTCCAACATGTCCAGGACCTCCGCATAAACCTCCAGCCGTTGACTTTGTATGTATGGGCCATAAGGCCCGCCCGTATCCGGCCCCTCCTCCCAATCCAGACCCAGCCACCGCAGATCCTCCGGAATCCGCTCAGCAAATTCCTGCTTCGATCGGGGTCCGTCGATGTCTTCTATACGGAGAACAAATTCGCCGCCCAAGGCGCGTATCTGCAGCCAAGCCAGGAGTGCGGCAGCCGCATTCCCCAGATGCAGAAGTCCGGACGGCGTAGGTGCAAACCTTCCTCTGACCATGATGGAATCAGCCTCCCCCGTGATAAGCGTCAGGCCCGCCCCCGATGGGGTCCAGACCCGACCAGGAAACAAGGGCCCGGAACATCCGCTCGTCCAAGGGCAGAATAAAATCACAGGAAGCCAAATTCCGCATACCGCTGCGGTTATGAAGCACAGCCCGCCGCACCATGATCCGGTAATGACGCGATCCCGGCGCCACACTGACCAGCCCTGTTTGCTCCGGCCATTCGGGGAGATGCCGCAGAGGCTTTAAACCATAGGGATCAGAAGGAAGAATACTGAAAATATCCGACAGCTGCAAATAATAGTTAGTATGGGGCTTTTGAATGATAAACTCCCGGGTAGTAACGGTATACCCATAACCCTGCTTTTTGTGGGAGAGCTTCAATTCCCCCTCCATCGCCGGGATGGAAATAAAATCGCGGTTCAAGGGCCCTTCCCCTTTCGTACGTTGAAGTCTTGCTGCTTGTTTAATTAGGATAGCATGTTTTTGGGGCAGGTGCTACAAGCCCCGCTCCGTCTGAAATCCCCGCTTCAACGCCAAAAAGACTGCCTTCATCAGGCAGTCCTGTTGTTTGCCCCCGTATGGCGGCCCTTTTTTTACCCTTTGATCGAGCCTGCATTCATCTGCATGAAGGATTTGTTGGCGAGAATGTAGACCACCAGCATGGGGAGAATGGACAGACAGGCGCCGGCCATCATGAGATGGATCTGCATGGCGGCGGAGGAGCCATACCGCAGGTTGGCAAGGCCTACCGTCAGGGTCTGCATTTGGGGATTGGTCATCGTAAATACCAACGGCAGGATGTATTCATTCCACGCGTGGCGGAAGGCGAACAGCCCCGATACCCCTAACCCCGGCGTCAGCAGCGGCAAAATAATGACGAAAAAGCTGCGGGTAAAGCTGGACCCGTCGATCATGGCCGCTTCATCCAGCTCCTTCGGGATGGACTTCAGGAAGCTCCGAAGGATGAAGAAGGTACTGGCATGGGCACTGACCAGAATCAGCACAACCCCCCATAGGGTTTTGTTCAGATTCAGCAATACCATCAAGTCAAACTGGGGACGCAGCACAACGGCGCCGACGGAAATGAACATCGTAGCAGCCTGCATACCCACGTACAGGGACTTGCCGCGGAATTCCCGCCGTTCTACCACATAAGCGCCCATGGCGGCCACAAGCAGTGTGCCGATGGTGGAGGTGAAGCTTAGGAATACGCTGTTCCAGGTGTAACGGGCAAAATTGGTTTGCTGCCAAGCCTCAATATAGTTGCGGAATTGCCATGTCTGGGGCAGCAGATTGCCTCCACCCATCAGCTCGGCATTCGTTTTCAGCGAGCCGAAGATCGTCATTAAGACCGGAAATAAAGTCAACAGCACTGTAGCCAGCAAAAACGCCCATTTGATCAGATGGCCCAGCAGCCGGAACGCTCCGGGAACCATCGGAGCCGAGTTTTGCTTCGCATTCATAATAAACCCGCTCCCTTCTTAGAACACGTTGTTCATTCTTTTGCTGAGATAGGAATAAAGCATGGTGATCGCCCCCACGATAATGGCAGTCGCAAACGCAACCGCACTTCCGTAGCCGATCTGCTGGGTGACCACAGAGCCGGTGGATACCGGGAACAGCAGTTTATACAGGTACAGGTACATGACCTCGGTTTTGCCGATGGGGCCGCCCTCCGTCATAACCATGATGCTTTCGTAGCCTTTAAGGGATGCAATAATGGCCAGCATGATAATCATCTGCATAACCGGACCCAGCATCGGTACGGTAATGTACCAGAACTTCTGCGGCCCGTTGGCGCCATCAATAGAGGCACTTTCGTACAGGTCGGCAGGGATGTTTTGCAGACCGGCCAGGAACAGCAGCATATAGTTGCCCACCGCTCCCCATACGGCGAGTATGATCACCGTCACCATGGCGAATTTGGGTCCAAGCCAATCCACAGGCGCATCAATCACATGGTATTTCAGCAGCAGCTGGTTGACCATCCCGTTGTAGGAATTGAAGATGATGTAGAACACAACGGAGATAACCGCGGTACTGATAACAGTCGGCATAAAATAGATAGCCCGGAGCAAATTGCGGCCGCGGAGCTTGCCGTTTAGGATAACGGCCAACAGCAGGGACAGTGGGATCGTAATGATAAGCTTGCCGCCTGCATACACAAAGGTGTTCTTCACAGATTGCCAAAACTCCATATCGCGGAAGAGCCGCTGGAAGTTATCGAAGCCGACGAACAGCGCATCGCCGTAGCCTGCATAATCATAGAACATAAACCGGAGCACCCAGAACAGCGGGTAGATGCCGAGAGCCAGTGTCAGGATGACGCTGGGGAAAAGAAACAGGCTGTTTTCCCGAAGGCGGGTCCATTTGGACATCTTCTTTTCCTCCTTTAAATACCGAATGTGGGTGCAAAAAAGGAGCGTTCGTCCACAAGTGCGCCGACCGCCCCTTTTTGAACCAATTTCTATTTATTTACGGATTATTTTCCTTGCAGCTTGGCCGGGTCGAAGGACGGGTTCGGGCTGACCTTTACATCGCCTTTTTCGACTGCTTTGGTTAACGCTGCGTTATAACGGGTGTTCAGATCCTTGGTGATGGCAGTCAAATCCCCGCCGCTCAGCATGTACTTGAAAAAGGTATCCGCATAGTTGGCTCCCTCCGGAGTCACGTTGGGAGATACCGGCCACATGGAGTCGTACTTGCCTACCAGGAAGCCGTCCATACCTGGGATTTCCGGCTTTTTGGCCTTGGCGGCAATGCTGGGCACTACGGCGATGCCGAAGCCCTTTTCATGATAGGTGGTCAGGATTTCATCACCGTACATGAACTTCATGAATGTCCAAGCGGCATCCTTGTTAGGCGATTTATCGGAAATGCCCATCCAGGTGCCAGCGGATACGATTTCCGAGGTGCCTTTAATAGTGCCGTCAAGTGTCGGTGCAAGGGCTCCGCCCCACTTAATTTTTGTCGGGAATTGATCGGTGTACACACCCGGCTCGGTGGAGAAGCTCAGGTACATGCCGATTTTGCCTGCAGCGAACTGGGCGCGCATGGGATCGATATCCAGGGTAGCGGCGCCGGGCAAAATGCTGCCGTTATCGTACATTTGCTTGAAGTATTTCATAACCTCCGCATACGGTCCGAATTCGAACTGGGCGGTTTTGATATCATAACCGAGGCCTTGGTGGCCGCTTAAGGAAAGAATTTCCCGAACGGAACGGTCAAAGGCGCTTTTGGGACTCTTGAAATTCAGAGCGAAGCCGTAGATGCCTTCTTTTTTGCCCATGTCGGTGATTTTTTTGGCGTCGTCCACCATTTCCTGCAGAGAAACCGGGGGTTTGGCGATGCCTGCTTTTTCGAAGAGCTCCTGGTTGTATACCAGCCGCAGAGTCAGGCCTGTATTGGGCAGAGACACCAGCTTGCCGTCGAAGATGTTAACCTTGTCGATGAGCAAATCCTTGAACTTGGCCTTCAGCTCATCTGTCATATAAGAATCTAAAGGAGCAAGGTACCCTTTTTTGTAAAAGGTTTCGGCATTTCCGCTTTTCAGGCGGAGCAAATCCGGCGCCTGGTTTCCGGCATAGGCCACGTCCACGCTTTGGCCATAGTTTTCCGAAAGGACGGTCAGTTCGACCTCGATGTTATCCTTGTTGGTGGAATTGAACTTGGTAATCATTTCCTTGATGTATTCCTGGTCATGCCGGTCATCGGTCCAATATTTAATGATTTTCTTCGGGCCGGCTGTGGGAGCGGTGCTGGCTGCCGAATCCTTCGTGTCATTTCCTCCGCATCCAGCCAGTCCTCCTGCCGCCAAGGCAACGCCGAGGCTCAAACCGATGGCTTTTTTCCACATGTGCATATCCCCTTTTTTTGTCGAATGGCGTTCTTTACAATTTGATTATACGGCCCTGTCCGTCAGAAAGGAGTGGGGTAAACCGACTGTGCAGGGATACGATTCCACTGTCGTCGCGGAGCGTGAATATTCATAGTGAAATGACTGGGGTGGAAAAAGTTGAGAGTTTTCCGCAAGGAAAACTGGCTTCGTAAGCATCCGCTGCGAGGGCGAGTTTTTTGGCGGCCTTGAAACCTTACCATTCTAATCGAATCAAGGCCGACAAAACGTGTTTGAGCCTCCAAGGCACTTCTTTCCCGGTAAGGAATGGAACCTCTTGAATATTCACGCTTCGGTAGACTCCCCCTACAGAGTGTCCCGCCCTTCCGCTCCTTCCGGATGATAGCTTTCGCGGAATTCCGAGGGGGTTTTGCCGGTGATTTTCTTGAACACCTCGCTGAAGTAACGCCGCTCCTCATAACCCAAGGCATTGGCCACCTCCTGGACCTGGGAGCCGCCGATTAGCATTTCCTTGGCCTTGGCGATGCGCTCGGCCGTCACGAATTGGGTCACGGTCATACCGGTGACCTTCTTGAACAAGCCGGAATAATAACTGGGACTCAAATGGACCCAGGCGGCACATTCACTGACCCGCACCTCCCGGTCCAGATGGCTTTTGATAAAGTCCACACTTTTATAAATCAAGGCCTGTCCTTCCGACACATGATGCCGTCTAACCAGCTCCGCCCCTTCCCTGCACAGCGTTTGGATCAGCTGCTCCCAGCCCGCCAGCGGCAATTCAGGCCGCCGCGTTTTGTAGCTGTTGATAAGAGGCTGCAGCTCAGGCAGCGGCACCAGCTCATAGAATGTCTTGATTGCGGCAGCCGCCAGCTCCTCATAGAGACTTTGCACATAGTCCGGATGGGGTTTGGGTGTCATGTGCTGCAGAGAATCGGCCATCTCCGCCAGCAGGTCGGCCGCCTGATTCCCGTTGCCTGAGCGGAGCATCAGCATAAGCTCGTCCTTTTGCTCCAGCGCCAAGGGCGCCTGCCTGTCCGTTCGGGGCATCTGGGAATACCCCAAAGCCCCATTGCCATCGGTAAACATATGGCAGGCCAAGGCCTGAACCGCCTGGAGATAGGATTCCGGCAGACCACCGATATCCTTCACGTTCCCGCCCACACCCACCGAAACAGTGAATTTGGTGAAACGCTCGATATTCTTGCATATAGCCTCCGCCCAAATAGCCGGATTATCCTCCTGCCGGATGTTCAGCACTGCAGTAAACCGGTTCATGCTGGAGCGGAACACCATGCAATGCGTATATTCCCGCAGCGTCTCCTCCGCAATATTCAGCAGGGAGAAGCGCATCAGCTCCACCTCGTTAACGGACATATCCGCAGAGCGCTCCTGAACCCTGTCAATTTCAAGGGCCATGACACAGAAGCCGGCCGGTTCCAGCGGGATGTTCAGAAACTCCCACCGGCGGGCCGTCCGCTCCCAGCTGGTACGGTGGCGCACCAACAGCCCCAGATATTCCTGCTGCAGGAGCGGGATGCTCTCTCTTAGCTTGCCTTCCATCTCCCGGACGGACAAAAGCCGGGAGCGCTCCTCTTCGATCTGCTCCTTGGCCCGGCGCACACTCCCCAGAATGTCCTCCTCCGTAAACGGCTTCACCACAAAATCAAAGGCGCCTAACGAAACGGCTTCCTTGGCATATTCAAAATCCGTATAACCGCTGATCAAGATCACCTTGCAGCCCACCTGCAGCTCCATAATGGACCGGAGCATGGTCAGTCCGTCCATCCGCGGCATCCGGATATCGGTAATGACGATATCCGGTTTCTTTTCCTTGATCAGGTCCAGCCCATCCTCCCCGTTAGCCGCTGTGCCGGCGAAGCGAATGCCCTCCGCCTCCCATTCCATGGCTTTCAGGCCTTCCACTACAGTACGGGTATCATCAACTACACAGATGCTGATTTCCTTCCACTTAAACATCGTTTCCTGCCCCCTTGAACGGTATGGACATGCAGATAACAGTACCGCGGTCGGGATGGCTCTCTACATGGAACCGCGCTTTCCCGCCATAATACAGCTGCAAACGCTGGATCAGGTTGCCGATGGCATATCCCTTGCCCTGCTGCTCCCTGAGCATGGCACGGACCATGTCCTCCTCCATGCCGCAGCCGTTATCCTCCACCCGGATGCTCCAGCTTTCGGCGGAAGGGTCTGAATCCAGCTCGATGCTGATGCGCCCCCCGCTTTCTATACTGGAAAAACCGTGGAGAATACTGTTTTCCACCAGCGGCTGAAGAATAATCCGCGGCACAGTCAGCTCCGGCAAGGACGGATCCTTGACCAGGATACTATATTCAAACAAATTTTCGTAACAGGAGGCCTGCAACTCCAGATACAGTCTGACATGCTCCAGCTCCTTCTCCAGCGTTGTGATATCCTTGCCTTTGTTCAACCCCAGCTGGAACAGCCGCGACAGGGAGACCACCATGGTTTGGGATTGATCCACCTGCTTGAGCTTCAGCTTCCAATAGATCACATTCAGCGTGTTATAAAGGAAATGCGGGTCCATCTGTGCGGACAACGCCTTGATTTCCGTGCTTCGTTTGCCCGCCTCCGCCCCCTTCACCTCATCGATGAGCACCATGATCTGGTCCAGCATCCGGTTGAAGCGAAAGCCCACCTGGGCGAGATCATCCTCCTGGAGGC